>JAKJFB010000074.1:5876-9710 GCA_022705125.1 Pseudomonadota bacterium | reverse complement strand
CCGCCGCACCCGCGCTGTGCTGCTCCGCGGCGGCCGGGCCCTTCTGCAAGGAAAACACCTGCACGCCGGGCAGGGCCGCGAGCGGCATGAGCCGCGCCAGTGGCAGCGAACCGCGCGCATCGTCGCGCTCCCTTCCCCTGCCGGACCACACGATGCCGATGCGAAAACTCCCCGCGTAGGGCGCGATGCGCCGGCGCATGATCGCGCGCGAATCCTCCGGCACCGCGATGGCGACGGGATCCGGGATCGTGCTGCCGCGCGGGTCCACGAGGCCGGGCAGGCTGAGCAGCGGACAGTGGAAATCCGCCACGACACCCGGCGCCGCGGTATCGCGCGTCGGCGCCAGGTGCACCGGCATGGCAGCGAGCACCGGATGGAGCGCGGGCGCGCAGCGCAGCGTGATATCCGCGCCCCGGCGCACGAGCATCGCGACGAAGCGCGCCGCCCACAGGGTATCGGCCAGGCCCGGCTCGGCCTGCAGCAGCAGGCGCTTGCCGCCGACGCACTCCCCCTGCCAGCGCGGCGCATCGAGGCGCGGCAATCGCGGCACGGCACTCAGCAGACGCGCTTCGTAATCGGGCCAGGCCTCGCGAAAGCGCCCGGTGTGCAGGCGCAGCAGCGCGCGCTCGTACAGCAGGTCCGGGCGCTGCGGCTCGCGCGCCAGGCACTGCTCGATGATGTCCTCGGCGGCCGTGAAATGCCCGGCCTCGCGCAGCGACACGGCGCAGTTGAGCTGCAGCTGCATGCGCTGCGGATCCAGTTGCAGCGCGCGGCGGTGGCAGTAGAGCGACTGCTCGTGCTCCTCGAACTGCTTCCACAGGTTGCCGAGGTTGCTCCACACCGCGGCATCGTCGGGCCGCAACCGCAGCGCGCGCTGGTAGCACACCAGCGCCGCGTCGGCGCGCCCGGTGCGCCGCAGCGCCGCGCCGAGGTTCATCCAGCCCGGCGCGTCCTGCGGGTTGCGCTTGAGATGGCGCTGGTAGAGCACGATCGCGCCCTCGGTGTCGCCGCTGCGGTGGCGCTCGATGGCCGATGTCCACGCCGGCTGCACCGCGGCGGTGCCGGCTTGGGGTATGGGGTTCGAGTGCAATGCCTGTTCCATGGCTAACGCTCCCTGATGCTGTCGTGAACCACCCTGCCGAGCGGCGACAGGAAATAATCGATGATCTTCCGGGTGCCGGTCCTGATCTCCACCTGCACGGCCATGCCGGGCACCAGCGTGGCGCGCCCCTCGCCGACCGCGATCCAGTCTCGCTCGAGCGCGACACGCGCGGGGTACACCGCGCCGAACTGCGGATGCTCGACGGCCTCGGCCGACACCGAGCGCACGCGCGCCGGCAGCAGGCCGTAGCGCGTGAACTCGAAGGTATCGACCTTCACCGCGGCCTGCTGCCCGCTGCCGACGAAGCCGATGTCGCGATTGAGCACGAAGGCCTCGACCTCCAGCGCGGCATCGCGCGGCACGACGACCAGCACCGGCTCGGCGGGCTCGAGCACCGCACCGACCGCGCGCACCGCGAGCTGCTGCACTGTGCCGGTCGCCGGTGAGCGCAGCTCGAGACGGGCGGCGCGCTCCTCGAGGCGCTCGCGATCGCGCGCCAGCGCATCGGCGCCGCGACGGCGCGCCTCGACCGCCATCAGCGCCTCGCGCAGGCTGCCCGCCTCGAAGGCCTCGCGCTCGGCCGCGATCTCGGCGATCTCGCGCGCGAGCGCTGCGCCACGCTCGCGCTCGCCCTGCAGTTCCTGCTCCATCGCCACGCGCTCCAGATCCTGCTGCTGCCACTGCTGGCGCGCGAGCAGGTGTCGCTGATGCAGCTCGCGAGCCGAGGCAGCACGCTCGACAAGAATCGGCACGCCGTGCTCGAGCCTGACGAGGTTGGCGGCTATCGCGCGCTGCGCCGCCGTGCGCGCATCCAGGCGCTGCGCCAGCGCATCGCGCCGGCGCGCCTGCTCGCGCAGCCGCGATTCGAGCAGCCACGCCTGCAGGGCGAACTGCTCGGCGTCGGGCGCGCTGCCCGCCTCGCGCAATGCCGCGGCCAGCACCGGTCCCGTTCCGTCGGCGTCACCCGACTCCAGCAGCCGCCACAGCGCCAGCGCGGCTCCCAGCGCGAGGCGTTCGGCCTGCAGTTCGCCGCGCACGCGGGCGAGCTCGGCCAACAGCTCCGCGCCGTCGAGCTCGAGCAGCACCTGCCCTTCCTGCACGGCCTCGCCCTCGCGCACGTGGATCGCGCGCACGATGCCGCCGTCCAGCGACTGCAGCACCTTGCTGCGCCCGTCGGGAATCACGCGCCCCGTTGCGACCGCCACCACGTCGACGCGCCCGATCATCGCCCACGCCAGCAGCACCGCGAGCAGCAGGAACACCGCGCGCAGCAGCCAGCGACCGGGCATCGCGGGCTCGCCGTCGCGCAGCGCAATCGCCGCCGGCCGGAAGCGCGCATCGTCAGGCCGCGGTTCGCGCGGCGACATAGGGGGAATTCGCTTGATCATGCGCGCCTCCTCAGGCCGCCCGCGCCGGCGACTGCAGCGCGTGCAGGCGCGCGAACAACCCACCGGCGGCGAGCAGCGCGGCCGGCGTGCCCTGCTCCACCAACCGTCCGCGATCCAGCACCAGGATGCGCTCGCAGCGCGCCAGCGCGCTCAGGCGGTGCGCGATGATGATCACGGTGCGCCCGGCGCAGATCGCCTCGAGGTTGGCGCGCACCACGCTCTCCGATTCGTAGTCGAGGGCGCTGGTCGCCTCGTCGAAGACGAGGATGCGCGGGTCGCGCACCAGGGCCCGCGCGATCGCGAGACGCTGGCGTTGTCCGCCGGAGAGGTTGTGCGCGTGCTCGCCCAGCACGGTGTCGTAGCCGTAGGGCAGCTCGACGATGAACTCGTGCGCCCCGGCGAGGCGCGCGGCATGCATCACGCGCTCCAGCGGCATGCCCGGGTCGCCCAGCGCGATGTTCTCGCGCACGCTGGCGTTGAACAGGAAGCACTCCTGCGGCACCACGCCGATCTGGCGGCGCAGCGCGTCGGGCGCGGCCAGCGCGATGTCGCAGCCGTCTATGAGGATGCGTCCCTGCTCCGGCACATAGAGGCGCTGCACCAGCCGCGCCAGCGTGCTCTTGCCCGAGCCCGAGCGCCCGACGATGCCGATCACCTCGCCCGGCGCGATGGCCAGGTCGAGTTCGCAGAGCGCGTGCGCGCGCTCGGGCTCGTAGCGGAACGACACGCGCTCGAAACGGATCGCGCCGGCGAGCGCCGGCAGTGCGGCGCGTGACGCATGCACGCCGGTCTCGCCGGGGCTGTTCAGGATGTCGCCGAGGCGCGCCAGCGAGACGCGCGCCTGCTGGAAGTCCTGCCACAGCTGGAACAGCCGCAGCACGGGCGCGCCGCTGCGCATCGCGAGCATGTTGAAGGCGATCAATTCGCCCACGCTCAGCGTGCCGGCGATCACCGCGCCGGCGCCGAACCACAGCAGCCCCGCGCTCACCAGGCGGCTGACCAGGTTCGCGACCTGCGCCGACCAGTTCGCCGTCAGCGTGGCGCGGTAGGCCGCGCTCACGTAGCCCGCGAGCTGCTCCTCCCAGCGCCGCTGCATCGGCGGCTCCAGCGCCATCGCCTTCAGCGTGTGCATGCCGGCCAGCGTTTCGACCAGGAAGGACTGGTTCTCGGCGCCCAGGCGGAACTTCTCTTCCACCTGCGCGCGCAGCGCCGGCGCGGCCGCGAGCGAGAGCAGCAGGTAGAGCGGCAGCGACAGCGCGACCACCGCGCACAGCAGCGGGCTGTAGTGGTACATCAGGGCGAAGGCGATCACGGTGAAGCCAAGATCGATCAGCAAGGTGAGCG
>JAKJFB010000074.1:0-5866 GCA_022705125.1 Pseudomonadota bacterium | reverse complement strand
GGTCACGGAAACGGGTTGTCTGACAACCCGTTTTCGTGACCAGAACGATGTGGGCGGGCGGACGGCTCGCGGGGAACCGGGGGGTGACGGCGCTCTAGAGTGCGGCCGTGGCCAAGAGCAAGAGCGCGCAGCGGCAGCGCCAGCAGGTGCGCGAACAGCCGCGCGCCCAGCGTGACGTCGATGCGGTTGGTGGTGTGCGCGAGCAGCCAGGTGCGCAGTCCGCCGAGCAGCACCTCGAACACCGACACCACCACGAAGCCCGCGACCAGCACCTGCAGCGTGCCCAGCACCTTGTGCACCAGCACCTTGTCGACCACGACCTGGAAGAACACCGGCGTGGCGAGCCCCAGCACCTGCAGCACCGCCGAGCCCAGCAGCACCTCGGCGAGGATGCGCCGGTAGGGCCACGCCGCACGCAGGAACCAGCCGATGCCGAAGCGCGTGGACGCCGCCCCGGCGCCGCGCCGCGCGAGCAGCAGCAGCCGGCCGCTCCAGGTGGCGAGGAACTCGGCGCGCGCCATGATGCGCGGCTGAGTCGCGCCGGTCTCCTGCACCAGCACACGCTCGGCGGAGACCCGCGCCAGCACCAGCCAGCCGCCCGCGCGCGTCTCGGCGAGCGCGGGCAGCGGCAGCGTGTCGAGCCCGTCGTCCGTGGCGCTGCGCAGGCGCGCGCGCAGCCCGGTGTCGCGCGCCGCGCGCACCAGCGCCGCGGCATCCAGCGGCCCGTCGCCGCTGCCGTGGCGATGCCTCAGGGTGTCGGGGTCGGTGGCGAGACCGTGCAGCCGCGCGACGAGCACGAGCGCCGCGAGGCCGCTGTCGGTCGGCGGAGGGCCGGAATCCGGAAGGAAAGCAGAAGGGGTCTTGTCCATGTTACGTCCCTGTAACGGTCAAGCACGGCCCCACGCTACGCCCGTCCCCGGCGGCGTGCAAGCCCCCGTTGGCAAGCTGGCCGCAAATCACCTTCGAAGTCCGTAGGTCGGGTTTCAACCCGACATGGGTTCTGTCGGCATGAATGCCGACCTACAATGCATGGACAATTCCGGCGCGACGGGACCCCATGCAGAACACGGTGACCAATCTCTTCGGCGATTCGCAGCAACCGGTCGCGGCAGCGCACCGCGCGCGCGTGGTCGCGATCACCAGCGGCAAGGGCGGCGTCGGCAAGACCAGCATCACGGCCAACATCGCGGTGGCGCTGGCGCTCGCGGGCAAGCGGGTGTGCATCGTCGATGCCGACACGGGCCTGGCGAACATCAACATCGTGATGGGCCTGACGCCGCGGCACACGCTGGAGGATTTCCTCGACGGCGCGCTGCCGATCGAGGCGATCCTGATGGAAGGCCCGCGCGGCGTGCGCGTGGTGCCCGGGGCATCCGGGATCGTGGAATACGCCGACCTCGGCCGCCACCACCAGCAGTCCTTGCTCAACGGCATGCAGCGGCTGGAGGAGCAGTTCGACTACCTGCTGATCGACACCGCGGCCGGCATCGCCGACTCGGTGATCCACTTCGTGCTCGCGGCCGAGCGCGCGCTGCTGGTGATATCCCCGGATCCCACCTCGCTCACCGACGCTTTTGCGCTCACGCGCATCCTCGAGCGCAACAACTACACGGGCCGGCTGCACGCGCTGGTGAACATGGCCGACAGCGTGGAATCCGCGCGCAAGGTCTACCAGCGCTTCGCGCAGGCGGTGCACAAGTACATGCAGGTCGACATCGACTGGTTCGGCCACGTCAGCGCCGACCGCGCCGTGGTCACCTCGGTGCGGCTGCAGCACCCGGTGATCCTGGTGCAGCCCGACGCGCCGGCCAGCCGCTGCTTCCACGCGCTGGCGCAGGGGCTCGAGCAGGCCTGTTCCGGCGAGCAGGGACCGGGGCTGGCCGAGCACCTGCGCTCATTGCAGCCCGAGACAGCGGTCGATCCGGCCTCGGCCGCGATCGACATGATCCGCAGCGCGCAGCCGACGCGCCCCGTGGCGCGCGAGGCGAACCTCGGCGAGCTGCACCGCCAGTTCATCGACTGCATCCAGGAGAGCAAGGGCAGCGCCGAGGAGCTGGTGGCGGCGATCAAGCCGATCATCGACGCCTACGTGGCGCGCTTTCATTCCTTCCCGCTCGACATGCGCGAGGCGATCTACCGCTACCTGGAGATGGGGGACTTCCCCGACCACGAGATCCGCAACCAGGTGATGATGCTCGAGCAGCTCTACGAGAAGCGCTACCAGCGTCCGCTGATGGACAAGGAAGACAGCCTGTTCCGGCTGCTCAACCAGGTACGCGATTCGGAAGCCGATTTCGCCTCGACCATCGCGCGTCTGCAGCAGAGCTACGAGCGCCAGTACCGCCCGATGCCGCAGGAGGCCCTCGCCGCGCTCACCGAGCGGCTGCGCCAGCCGGAAGTCGAGGAGCAGGACGTGGCGCAGTGCATCGAGGTGCTGCACTCGCTCTATGAGGACCGCTTCGCGCGCCGTTACGTCACAGAGGACCGCGCGCTGCGCGAGCGCGTGGGCGCGCTCGCCACCGAGCTGGCATCACGCGAAGCCGCGCGCCGCGACACCCTCGCGATCATCGCCGGCGAGATCGAGCAATCACTGCAGCACGACGAACGGCTGCAGGCGGTGTTGCGGGAGCTCGCTGCGCCGTAGGGTTGATATGGTCGCGGGCATGGCCCGCTCCTACACCCATCCCGGCGCCGTCGTGTATTCGGGCTTGTAGGAACGGGCCATGCCCGCGACCACAACTCCTCCCGGTAACCTACGCGAAGACCGCGCGGAACACATCGTCGTAGCGCGAGGCGAAATGCACCTCGAAGTCCTCGCGCAGGTACTCGGGCAACTCGTCGAAGTCTTTGCGGTTCGCCTCGGGCAGCACCAGCTCGCGGATGCCGACGCGGCGCGCCGCGATCACCTTCTCGCGGATTCCGCCCACGGGCAGCACCTGCCCGGTGAGCGTCAGCTCGCCGGTCATCGCGAGCGGGCGTGCGAGCTTTTCCTTGCGCACCAGCGACAACAGCGCGGTGGCCATGGTGACGCCGGCGCTGGGGCCGTCCTTGGGCGTGGCGCCCTCGGGCACATGCAGGTGCACCAGCGACTCGTCGAAGAACTTCGGATCGGCGTCGTAATGCGCCAGGTGCGACATCACGTAGCTGTAGGCGATCTCCGCCGATTCCTTCATCACCTCGCCGAGCTTGCCGGTGAGCTTGAAGCCACGGTTCAGCGAGTGCACGCGCGTGGCCTCCACCGGGAGCGTGGCGCCGCCCATCGAGGTCCACGCCAGCCCGGTGACCACGCCCACGCCGCGCAACTGTTTCTCCTTCGCAAAAACCGGCGCGCCGAGCATCTGCTCGACCTCCTCGCGCCCGATGCGCAGCTTCGCGCCCGGGTTCCCGAGCAGCTTCACCACGCTCTTGCGCACCAGGCTCGCGAGACGCTTCTCGAGGTTGCGCACGCCGGCCTCGCGCGCGTAGCCGTCGATCACGTGGCGCAGCGCGGCATCGCTGATGCGCAGCCGCACCGGCTTCACGCCGGCGCGCTCCAGCAGCCGCGGCCACAGGTGGTGCTTGGCGATCGCGAGTTTTTCCTCGGCGATGTAACCGGCGAGGCGGATCACTTCCATGCGATCCAGCAGCGGCGCGGGAATGGTGTCGAGCTGGTTCGCGGTGCACACGAACAGCACCTTCGAGAGATCCACGCGCAGGTCGAGATAATGGTCGAGGAACTCGGCGTTCTGCTCGGGATCGAGCGCTTCGAGCAGCGCCGATGCCGGATCGCCCTGGTAGGAGGCGCCGACCTTGTCGATCTCGTCGAGCATGATCACGGGGTTGGCGACCTTCACCTGCTTCAGCGCCTGCACGAACTTGCCGGGCATGGCACCGATGTAGGTGCGCCGGTGGCCCTTGATCTCGGCCTCGTCGCGCATGCCGCCCAGGCTGAAGCGGTAGAACTCGCGCCCCAGCGCATGCGCGATGGATTTACCGATCGAGGTCTTGCCCACGCCCGGCGGGCCGACCAGCAGGATGATCGAGCCGCTGATCGCGCCCTTGTACGCACCGACCGCGATGAACTCGAGGATGCGCTCCTTCACGTCCTCCAGCCCGTCGTGCTCGCGCTCCAGCACGCCGCGCGCGTGCGCCAGATCGAGCTTGTCCTCGGAATGCACGCCCCACGGCACCGAGGTGGCCCAGTCGAGGTAGTTGCGCGTGACGCCGTACTCGGGCGAGCCGGTCTCGAGGATGGCGAGCTTGTCGAGCTCGTCGCGGATGCGCTCCATCGCGTGCTCGGGCACCTTGAGGCCCGCGAGGCGCGCCTCGAAGCGCTCGACGTCGGCGCTGCGATCGTCCTTCGACAGGCCGAGCTCCTGCTTGATGACCTTCAGCTGCTCGCGCAGGAAGAACTCGCGCTGGCGCTCGCTGACCGTCTCGTTTACCTGCGTGCTGATGCGGTCCTGCAGGCGCGCGACCTCGATCTCCTTCTTCAGCAGCGGCAGCACCATGCGCATGCGCTCCACCACCGGCAGCGTTTCCAGCACCTCCTGCAGCTCGCGCCCGCCGGCGCTGGTGAGCGTGGCGGCGAAGTCCGTGAGCGGCGAGGGGTCCTCGGGGCTGAAGCGCATCAGGTAGTGTTTCAGGTCCTCGTTGTAGAGCGGGTTGAGCGGCACCAGCTCCTTGATCGCGCCCACCAGCGCCATCGCCCAGGCCCGCGTCTCGTCGTTGCGCTCCAGCTCGTCCTTCGGATACTCGACCTGCACCACGTAGGGCGGCGTGCGGTTGATCCAGCGCTTGATGCGCGCGCGCCCCGTGCCCTGCGCGACGAACTGCACGCGCTTGCCGTCACCAGCGGCATTGAGCAGGCGCACGGCGCAGCCGACCAGCGGGATGTCCTCGGGCTTGATCGAGGCGACGTCGTCGGTGTCGACGAAGAACAGCCCCATCACCTTGTGCTCGGTTTGCGCGACGCGCTGCACCGTGTCGCCCCAGGCGCTGGCGTCGGCCATCATCGGCTGGATCTGCGCCGGCATGAACGGGCGCGTCGTGACCGGCATGAGGTAGAGGATTTCGGGCAGTGCCTGGTTCGGCAGCACCAGGCTGGTGCTGCCGGGGACGCCGGGGACGGCTTCCTTGTCGGTCGTCGGCTGATCGGTCATCGTGAATCTCCGTTGGTCTCATCCGGCATATGGGGCCTGGCGTACACTAAATCAACCACCCGCGGCGCCGCGGATTCGACGCGGGTCCGGCGTAGGTCCGCATTCATGCGGACAATTGTCCGGCTGAAGCCGGACCTACGCCGGACCTACGCCGGACCTTGTACGTTTGCTGTGGGCATGTTTTGTTCATGCCTGGTTTCCGGGGAAGCCGACCGGACCTTCGAGCAGCCTGGTGCTGACTCTGCGCGTAGAGAGGCTCCCCGCCCCATTCGACGAGCACGTGGAGTGTCTCGAGCTCTGGAGCCCGTGTGACAAGGGCGCGCCGTCGATAGTTGCGGGGTCGGGGAACCTGGAAGCCGATCTTACGAGCTTCACAGCGAGGTGCAATCCCATGACCGCAATAGTCACCGAGACCCTGTTGGCGTTCGACGTCGGCGCCAGAACCCATGAATTTGTCCACGAGACCGCAGGCAAGCTGGAACAGGGCCAGCTGCAGAACGACATCAGCGCCGTGCGCTCGTTCCTGGCGCGTCTGCTGAAGGATGGTCGCCGCCTGCGGGTGATCATGGAGGCGACGGGCATCTACTTCCTCGACCTTGCCCTTGTGGCCCACGAACTCGACGCCGAGGTTGTGGTGATCAACCCCAAAGCGGGACATCACTTCGCCAAGGGGCTGGGGCTGCGCAGCAAGACCGATGCGATCGATGCCCGGATGCTGCTCGAGT
>JAKJFB010000749.1 GCA_022705125.1 Pseudomonadota bacterium | reverse complement strand
GGCGGCGATGCACTCGCCGTAGAACTCGGGGTCCGGCATCTGGTCGCGGTCGGCCGTTACCGTGATGCTCACATTGCCGGACATGCTGAACACCGCGTGGAACAGGCCGAGGCCGGGGTTCAGCAGGCCCAACGGGTAGAACTGCACCAGTTGCGCGCCGGCGCAGTACACGGGGAAGGGCGGTCCCATGACGTTGGTGATCACCGTCGCCACGCCGAGCGGCAGCAGCCTGGTCAGCTGGTTGCGCACGTAGGTCGCGGCGATGGGCTTCGACAGCAGCGGTGGCAGCATTCCCATTACCTTCGACATCTCGACCAGCGGCGTGTCGATGTAGGCCTTGGCCTCGTCCAGGCTCTTCTTGATCGCGTGCAGGCGCTCGATCGGGTCGGCGATGTCGGTGTGGATCTTCGCGGTCATCGCGCCGACCTGGTTGTTGTCGCCGGTCTCGCCCACGCGGGTGCGCATATTCACCGGCATCGAGCCCAGCACCGACTCCCGGGGCAGCTCGCCGTGCGCCAGCAGGTACTGGCGCAGCGCACCCGCAACGATGGCCACCGCCACGTCGTTCAGCGTCATGCCGGCCGCGTTCTTCAGCGCTTTCAGGTCCTCGAGATCGAACAGCCGCGCCTCGAACACGCGGTTCGGCCCCACGGGCGCATCGAAACGCGTCTTCGGTCCCTGCATCTGCGCGGGCGGCAGCTCCTTGCGTGCCATCTTCACTGCCATGCGTGTCAGGCGGCCTGCCACGTCCATGGTGGCGCGCACGCGCGCGACCGTGTCGGGCAGGGCATTCAGCAGTGTGCGGCCGAGCAGGTGCACGTCGGTGGCGCTGATGTCGGGGAGCTGCGACTTGGCCGGCAGCAGCAGCGGCGCGTCCTGCGGCGGCGAGGGCTCGAGGTCGTGTATCGCGGCCATGAAGTTCTGGCTGCCGGCGCCGTCGACCATGCTGTGGTGCATCTTGGTGTAGACCGCGAAGGAGCCCTTCGGCAGCCCCGGAATGCGGTCCACGCCCTCGATCACGTACACCTCCCACAGCGGGCGGCTCATGTCGAGCGCTCGCGCGTGCAGGCGCGCAACCTGGATGCACAGCTGGCGCCAGTCGCCGGGGTGCGGCAGCGCGATGTGGCGGATGTGGAATTCCACGTCGAAGGCGGGATCCAGCACCCAGTACGGGCGGTCGAGGCCGAACGGCACTTCCACCAGCCGCGTGCGGAACAGCGGCAGGCGCTGCAGCC
>JAKJFB010000748.1:985-1236 GCA_022705125.1 Pseudomonadota bacterium | reverse complement strand
CATCTCCCGCCAGCTGCAGCGCGAGAGAGGCTGATCCCGCATGCGCATCACCGATTCCACCGTCGCCCTCGTCACCGGTGGGGCGTCCGGCCTCGGCGGAGCGACCGTCCGGCGCCTGGTCGCTGACGGCGCCAAGGCCGTCGTCCTGGACCTGCCCAGTTCCCCGGGCGCCGCCTTCGCGGCCGAGCTCGGCGATGCGGTGCGCTTCGTGCCCACCGACGTTCGCGACGAGGCGCAAGTGCAGGCGGCCG
>JAKJFB010000748.1:521-975 GCA_022705125.1 Pseudomonadota bacterium | reverse complement strand
CCGGGCTGGGCCTGGCCACGAGCCAGGCGCTGCTGGCCGCTGGCGCCAGGGTATTGGCCGTGGACGTCGACGAGGGGCGCTTGCAGCAGCAGTTCGGCGAGCTCAGCAATCGGGCACGCCATCGCGTGGTCGACGTGTCCGACGACCTCGCGGTCCAGGCGGCGGTCGCCGAGGCCACCGACGCCTGGGGCGCGCTGCACATCGCCGTCAACTGCGCCGGCGTCGCGACTCCCGGCCGGGTGATCGGTCGCGGCGGCCCGCTGTCGCTCGACACCTTCCGCACGGTCGTCGAGATCAACCTCATCGGCACCTTCAACGTGCTGCGCCTGGCCGCCAACACGATGCTCGCCAACGAGCCCGTCGACGGCGACCGCGGGGTGGTCGTCATGACCGCGAGCATCGCCGCCTACGACGGTCAGGTCGGTCAGGCAGCGTATGCCGCGAGCAAGGGCGG
>JAKJFB010000748.1:280-511 GCA_022705125.1 Pseudomonadota bacterium | reverse complement strand
GCCGCGCTGGCGATGACGGCCAACCAGCCCAATGCCGAGGGCGAGCGCGGCGTCATCGTCAACACCGCCTCCGGCGCCGCCTGGCAGGGCCAGATGGGGCAGGCGGCCTACAGCGCGAGCAAGGCCGGCGTCATCGGCCTGACGCTGCCCGCGGCACGCGACCTGGCCGCGCACGGCATCCGCGTCATGGCCATCGCGCCGGGGCTGTTCGAGACCGGCATGTCCGCCGGG
>JAKJFB010000748.1:0-270 GCA_022705125.1 Pseudomonadota bacterium | reverse complement strand
ATGCCGACGAAGGTGTCGCAGCACCTGATCGACCAGACCATCCTGTTCCCGACGCGCATGGGCCGGCCGGACGAGTTCGCCGGGCTGGTTAGGCACATCGTGGAAAACGCCTATCTGAACGCGACGACGATCAGCATCGACGCGGGCACGCGCGTGGGCACCCGCTGAAGACCCACCCCAGGCAGACCCGAGATGCAAACCGGCAAGCAAAGCGAGCAGCGGCGATGAGCGCGCAGGCCCCAGGCGCGGCTTCCCTTCCCCCGATGCAGG
>JAKJFB010000747.1 GCA_022705125.1 Pseudomonadota bacterium | reverse complement strand
GATGTTGGGGTAAATGGTTTGCAGGTACTCGTTGGTCTGTACCGTTTTGGCAGTGGGAATGCCCAGCTCTTCGAGCCCGTAACCGGTCAAGCGCGCGCTGCGGCCCACGGCGCACAGCAGCTGGTCGAACGCAATGCGCTTTTCAGCGCCGTTGTGTTCCACCACCAGCACCTTGGTGTCGCCATCACGCTCGCAGCGCAGCGCCTTGTGGCCGGTCAGCACCTGCACGCCGTCGGCCTGCAGCGATTCGAGCGCCAGATGCGAGACGTCCACGTCTTCGCGCAGCAGGATGCGTGGCGCCATTTCCACTTGCGTGACCTGCGCGCCCACGCGCTGGAAGCTCTGCGCCAACTCGCAGCCGATGGGGCCGCCGCCCAGCACCACCATCCGTCGCGGCACCTCGTCGAGCTTCGCAAGGGCATCCCACAAGGTGTCGCTGGTGACATAGCCCACGTCGTCCAGGCCGGGAAGCGGCGGCACGAACGGGCGCGCGCCGGCGGCGATGACGATGGCGCGAGTCGTCAGGGTCTGCGTGCCGCCATCGTTGAGCGCAATCTCCACGGTCCAGGGGTTGACGATCGTCGCATGGCCTTGCAGCACCTCGACGCCCAAGCCGGTGTAGCGCTCGACGCTGTCGTGCGGCGCGATCGCGGCAATCACAGCGTGGATGCGCTGCATCACGGACTGGAAGCTGAACGCGGGGGCGCAGTCCGACAGGCCGTAGCGCGCGCCATGGCGCATCTGGTGCGCCAGCCTGGCCGTCCTGATCAGCGCCTTGCTGGGCACGCAGCCGTAGTTGAGGCAGTCGCCCCCCATCCTGTGGGCCTCGACGAGCGTGACCTTCGCCTTCACCGCTGCGGCGATGTAGGCGGTGACGAGGCCGCCGGCGCCCGCGCCGATGACGACGAGGTTGCGGTCGAAGCGCTTGGGGCGCAGCGTTTTCCAGCGCGCGTAGACCTTGCGCCGCTGCGCGACGGCCAGCGCTTTCCTGACCAACAGCGGCAGCAGGCCGAGGAGCACGAAGGAGCCGATCAAGCTGGGAGACAGGATGGAGGCCAGCGAGTCGATCCTGGCGATTTCGGTGCCGGCGTTCACAAAGACCAGGGTGGCCGCCAGCATGCCCAGCTGGCTGACCCAGGCGAAGGTCCAGATCTTCATGTGCGTCAATCCGGCCAACAGGTTCAGGACGAAGAATGGCATGGCTGGAATCAGCCGCAGCGTGAACAGGTAGAAAGCGCCGTCGCGCGCG
>JAKJFB010000746.1 GCA_022705125.1 Pseudomonadota bacterium | reverse complement strand
CTTCACGCACATGGTCATGGGCGAGGAAGCCGAGGCCGCACGCTGGGCCGAGCGGGCGGCGCGCTCGCCCGGCGCCCATGTGCTGATCGCCATGATCGCCGTCGTGAGCCACGCGCTGGCCGGCGACGAGGCGCGCGCGGCGGCCTGGGCGGCAAACGTGCGCGAACGCAACCCCGCGCTCACCCGGGACGACTTCTTCCGCGCGTTTCCCCTGCGATGCGAGACGACGAAGGCACGGGCCCGCAATGCGCTGGTGCACTTCGGGTTTTGAGAGCCGGTTTCACTGGCGCATGCACGTCCCTGCTGCAAACACGCCCTGGCCAAGTACGACTGCTTCGAAGCCCAGCGCCAGCCCCTCGTCAATACCGACCGAAGAACACATCCTCGATGATCTCGGCATGCAGTTTCGTGGCCGGGAGCCTGACGCCGAGCTTTTCCGCACTATCGAGCGCGCACCTCAGGTCCTTCTTGCCCAGGTCCGCAGCGGGAGCCGCCGCCATCCTCATCCCGCCCGATGTTCCGGCAGAGCCCCCGGTCCGTCTGGCCGCCTCGATGCGGCCCGTGAGGAAGGCGCTCATCTGCGGCGTTACCACTCCGTTGACCTTGCCGATCTCCATCATCAGTTGCGCGGAAAGACCACAGGCCTGGGCCAGCCGCAAGGCTTCATGAGCAGCCACGATCGCGGCATAGGTCATCAGGTTGTTGCACAGCTTCAGCGCGATTCCCGCGCCCACTGCGCCCACCTCGACGACCGTGTTGCCACCGAGCGACATGATTGGCCTGCAGCGCGCAATGACTTCGTCGTCTCCCGCGAGCATATAACCGAAAGTACCCAAGGCATTGCGCGTGACCGGCGCATCGACAAGTCGAATCGATTTCGCTGCGGCATCCCGGTTCCAGCGCATCACCGAGTCCTGGAGCACCGTGCTGTGAATCGCCACGACGGTGCCCGGCCTGGCATTCTCCAGCAGGCCGCCAGGTCCATAGAGCAACTGATCGACATCATCGTCATTGCGCACACAGACACCGATGAGGTCACACGCGCGCGCCAGCTCCGCCACGCTCGACGCGGCCCTGGCGCCCGCCGCCACCAGCACTTGCACCGGATCCGGCACGACGTCGAATACCCACATCTCTTCGTCCGCGAGCGCCCACTTCAGCGCCAACTCCTTGCCGATATGTCCCAGTCCGACGAATCCCGTGCTCATTGTCGATACCTCGGTAATGTTGATCGAGTGACACCCCCCGCTCAC
>JAKJFB010000745.1 GCA_022705125.1 Pseudomonadota bacterium | reverse complement strand
GTAGCTGACCTCGGCCGCCCGTTCGGCATCGTGTTGCGGGTCGACCTCCTCGCGCGCATGGGCCTTTGCCAGCGCCAGGTACAGGCAGGGCAGCACGAAGAGGGTGAACAGCGTGCCGATCAGCATGCCCGCCACCAGCACGATGCCGATACTGTTGCGCGCCTCGGCGCCGGCGCCGGTGACCAGCACCAGCGGGAAGTGACCGAGCACGGTCGCCGCGGTGGTCATCAGCACCGGTCGCAGCCGGGTTTCCGCCGCACTCATGATCGCCTCGAGCTTGCCGAAGCCTTCCGACTGCAGGTGGTTGGCGAACTCCACGATCAGGATGCCGTTCTTCGCCACCAACCCCACCAGCGTGATGAAGCCGATCTGCGAGTAGATATTGATCGTGGTCAGGCCGAGAAACGGCAGCATCAGCGCACCGGCCAGCGCCAGCGGCACGGAGCCCAGCAGCACCACCAGCGGGTCGCGGAAGCTGTTGAACTGGATCGCGAGCGCGAAATACACGAACAAGAGCGCGAAGCCGAGAATGCCCGTGAGCGTGTTGCCTTCCTGGCGCAGTTGCCGCGATTCGCCCGCGTAATCGATCGAGTAGGACGCCGGCAGCAACTGCGCGGCAGCCTGCTCCAGCGCCGCGAGTCCCTGCTCCTTGGTGGTGCCCGGCAGCACGCCGCCCAGAATGCGGAAGGCGTTCTTCTGCTGGAACTTGCCGAGCACGCGCGGCCCGACCTCGCGCTCCAGCGACGCGATCGCCGACAGCGGCACCAGTTCCCCGGCGGGCGTGCGCAGCTGCAGGTCGAGCAGGGCTTCAGGATCGGCGCGGTCCTGCGCCCGCGCCATCGGGATCACCTGGTAGGCCTTGCCCTTCAGGTCGAAGCGGTTCACGTAGTCACCCGAGAGCAACAGCGAGAGTTGCCGGCTCACGGCGTCGAGATCCAGCCCGAGCTCCGCGATGCGCTCGCGATCGAGCACGAAGCGCAGCTGCGGCATGTCGATCTTGAGATCCGTATCGACGAACATGAAGCGCCCGCTCGCATGGGCGGCCTCGAGCAGCGCCACGGCATGGCGCTTCATCTGCTCGGGGGAATCCGAGGACTGCACCACCAGCTCCACGTCGAACTGTCCCGCCGAGGGCAACGCCGGGAACAGCATCGGGAACACGCGCAGGCCCGTGATTGCGCTCATGCGCGCGAAGACCTCCGGCAGCAGCTCCTGCACGCTGTGCTCGCGCTCCGAGGGGTGCACGAAGACGATGCCG
>JAKJFB010000744.1 GCA_022705125.1 Pseudomonadota bacterium | reverse complement strand
CGCGCCCGTGGCCAGACCGACCGCCACGGGCTCGACCTCTTCCTCCGGGTCGCGCCATTCGCCCAGCGTCAAGCTCAGGGAACGCGGCGCCCCGTCGCGATAGATCTCGACCTCGACCTTGCTGCCCGGGCGCGCCGCCGCGACGATGCGCGGAAGGTCGGCCGAATTCTCGACGTTGCGCTGGTTGAAGCGCACGATCACGTCGCCCTGGACGACGCCGCCGAGCGCCGCCGGACCACCGGCCTCCACACTGCTCACCAGCGCACCCGCAGGGCGCGGCAGCCCGAAACTGTCGGCGAGGTCGCGGGTGATCTCCTGGATCGACACCCCGATGCGCCCGCGCTCCACCCTGCCCTTCTCGCGCAGTTGCTGCTGCACGTCCATCGCGACATCGATCGGGATCGCGAAGGACAGACCCATGAACCCGCCCGTACGACTGTAGATCTGCGAATTGATGCCGATCACCTCGCCACGCAGGTTGAACAGCGGCCCGCCCGAATTTCCCGGATTGATCGCGACGTCGGTCTGGATGAAGGGCACGAAGTTCTCGTCGGGCAGGCTGCGCCCCTTGGCGCTGACGATGCCGGCGGTGACCGACTGCTCGAAGCCGAAGGGCGAACCGATCGCCAGCACCCACTCGCCCACCGCGAGCGCCTCGGGGTCGCCGAGCACGACATGAGGCAGGTCCTTGGCCTCGATGCGGATCAGCGCGACGTCGCTGCGCGCATCGGCGCCGATCACCGTGGCGTCGAACTCGCGCTTGTCGGCGAGGCGGACCACGATGCTCTCTGCGGCCTCCACCACATGCGCGTTGGTGAGGATGAAACCGTCGGCGCTGATGATGAAGCCCGAGCCGAGCGACTTGTCGTCGGGCTCCGCCCCCGGGTACTCGGGCATGCGCGGGATGAACTTGCGGAAGAACTCGAACATCGGATCCGACTCGTCGAGTTCCGGAAGACGGAAGGGTTGCTTCTGCGGCTGCGCAGCCACCTGGGTGGCGCTGATATTGACCACGGCGGCGCCCTGTGTCGCCACGAGGCGGGTGAAATCGGGGAGCATCGCCCGCTCTGCCGTGCCGGCCGCGAAGCCCCTCGGCGCGCAGAGCATCAGCAGGAGACAGAGCACCACGGCGAGCGCCCTCGCGGCGCCCGTTTGCATGCGGACTTCGGGGTTCATTGCAGGACGCGCAGCCGGCGGCTGCAATTCTCCTCGACCGAGAGCTCCATGCTGAGACTGTTCCGCCAGTTGCGGCTGCGCGAC
>JAKJFB010000743.1 GCA_022705125.1 Pseudomonadota bacterium | reverse complement strand
CATGCCCATCGAGCGCGTGATCAGCTCCTTCATGATCTCGTTGGTGCCGCCGTAGATGCGCTGCACGCGCGCATCGGCATACAGGCGGGCGATGACGTATTCCTTCATGTAGCCGTAGCCGCCGAAGAGCTGCAGGCAGTCATCGGCCACGCGGCAGGCCATCTCGCTTGCGTGCAGCTTGAACGCCGAGGCCGCCGCGCTCGTGAGTTCCCCGCGCGCATAGGCCTCGACGCAGGCGTTGGCGAAGGCCTCGCAGGCCGCGATCGCGGTCTCGGCCTCGGCCAGCGTGAATCGGGTGTTCTGCAGCTTCGCGAGCGGCTGGCCGAATGCTTCGCGCTCCTGCACGTAGCGCACGGCCAGATCCCGCGCCCCCTTGGCGAGACCCAGCGCCTGGATGCCCACGATCAGGCGCTCGCGCGGCAACTCCTGCATCATCATCGCGAAGCCCTTGCCCTCCTCCCCGAGCAGTGCCGAGGCCGGGATGCGCATGTCGTCGAAGAAGAGTTCCGAGGTGTCGGCCGCGTGCTGGCCCACCTTCTCCAGGTTGCGACCGCGCGTGAAGCCCGGCGTGCGCGTGTCGACCAGGAACAGCGACACGCCGTGCGAACCCGCGCCGCGATCGATCGTCGCGGCGAGCACCACCAGGTCCGCATGCTGCCCGTTGGAGATGAAGATCTTCGAGCCGTTCACCACGTATTCGTCGCCCTCGCGGCGCGCCACGGTGCGGATGTTCTTCAGGTCGCTGCCCGCACCCGGCTCGGTCATGCCGATGGCGGCGACCACCTCCCCCGACACCATCTTCGGCAGCCAGTACTGCTTCTGCTCCTCGCTACCGCAATGCAGCAGGTAGGACGGGATGATGTCGTTGTGCACCTGCAGGCCACCCACGAAGCCGGCGTAGCCGCGGCGCGACAGCACCCCAATCACGGCGAAGGAAAAATACACGCTGGCGCCCGCGCCACCATACGCCTCGGGCACATCGGCGCACAGAAAACCCTGTTCGCCCATCTGTGCAAATAGTTCGCGTGGCACCTGGCCGGCCTTCTCCCAGTCGCGGTAGAAGGGCTCGATCCGGTCCGTGCAACAGCGGTCGAGCGACTGGGTAAAGAGCGCCAGTTCGGCGCGTTCATCGGAGGTCAGAAAGTGGTTGGTCAGCATGGAGTGCACTCAGAAAAAAATAGGGGCAAGGTGGGATGGACCTCACGACGCCACAGGTGCGGCTTCAAAAATGGGCACGACGCTCCATATCTGCTCTGCGTACT
>JAKJFB010000742.1 GCA_022705125.1 Pseudomonadota bacterium | reverse complement strand
CGGTCCGACGGTCGGCTTCAAGCGCGCCAGTCGCGACTTCTACCACGAACATGGCGAGCCCAAGCAGTTGTACCTCAAGGAACTGCAACCCGGCGCCCGTGCCTTGCTGCGTCGCGGGCGATGGCCGAAAGAACTGCTTGAGCACGAGGAGCGGATAGCCGGTCCGTGCCCCTGGCGCGCGCCCGATCTGGAATCGCTGCTGGATCGTTTTTGCGAACTGCGCGATGGCCGCAGCGGGCACGGGTTGCGGCACCGTCAACCCTTTGTCCTCTCGTGTGCCGCCGTGGCCGTCCTGATGGGTGCCGGCGGCTATCAGGCCATCGAGGACACCTGCCGCAAGTTCACGCAGCGGCAGTTGCGGGCGCTGGGGTGCCCGCGCAACGCCGCGGGCGATCATGCGCCGCCGAGCGACTCGACCTTTTTCCGCGTGTTGAGCAAGCTCGACACCCATCGCTTCGACCGCATCGTCGGCGACTGGTTGCTGGAACAGGAACTGTCGGTCATCGCGCGTCTGGCCGTTGATGGCAAGACGTTGCGCGGCAGTTCGCGCACCGGCGGCAAGCCGCTGCAACTGCTCTCGGCGGTGACCCATCGCTTGCGGCTAACGCTGGCCCAGGTGCCGATCGAGGAGAAAAGCAACGAGATCCCGGCCTTCCCGAAGCTTCTGCGCGACCTGCCGCCGGCCGACCATGCCGTGATTACAGCCGACGCCATGAACTGCCAACAGGAAAGCGCGCGGGTCACGACCCAGGAACGGGGGTGGGACTACCTCTTCGGGCTGAAAGGAAATCAAAGTGGCATCCTCGACCGCGCCGAGCGCCTGCTGAGCAAGCAGGCTTTCCCCCCCTGACGAGGCGCTGGCCTGGGAAAAGGACCACTGGCGGTTGGAACGGCGACGACTGAAACGCGTGGCGGTGACACCCGAGGAGATCGGCCTGTGTGGTTGCTGGCAGGTCGTCGCGGTGCGCCGCGAGCGTGTTGTGCTCGATCCGCGCGTTGAAAAGCCCGGCGACGAGATCGGGTACTATGCCACCAGCATCGCGGAACGGGAGATGACCGACGACGAACTCCTGGAGGTCATCCGGGGACACTGGGCGGCGATCGAAAACGGCGTGCATCATCGCCGCGACGTCAGCTTCGGCGAAGATGCCTGCCGTGTGGCGAAGCGTCAAGCCGCGCATGCCTTGGCGACCCTGCGCAACCTCGCGATCGGCCTCTATGAAATCCACAACGCGCGCGGCCGCGTCAAGGCCAACGGACTGA
>JAKJFB010000741.1:281-1285 GCA_022705125.1 Pseudomonadota bacterium | reverse complement strand
TCCTGGAGGAATGCGCCGCCCTGGGCCGTCGTCTCCTTGTCCGGACCAACGGGGTAGTACTCCTGGAAGAGGGATACGGATCATTTCTCGATCTTTACACCCGCCTGAGGGTGGAGGTTGTCGTTTCCCTCCCTCATGTGGATCCGAGGATTACGGACCGCCAGCGGGGCGAAGGCGTCCACGCCCGCCTGATCGATGCCCTCCGCAAGCTCAACGCCCGTGGCTACGGGCAGCCCGGCAGCGGTCTCGTCCTGAACCTGGTCCACAACCCCGGCGGCGCCTATCTTCCGGGTCTCCAGGGCAGCCTGGAGGCGAGGTACCGCCAGGTCCTCCGGGACAAATACGGGATCGGCTTCAACAACCTCTTCTGCATCACCAACATGCCCATCGGCCGCTATCTCGCCTTCTTGAAACGGTCGGGCAACTACGAGGACTACATGGACGCCCTGGTGCGGGCCTTCAATACTCTTGCTTTGGCGAACGTCATGTGCCGGACCACCCTTTCCGTCGGCTGGGACGGCCGACTCTACGACTGCGATTTCAACCAGATGCTCGGCCTGACGGTAAATCATGGCGCCCCGGAACATATCGAGCGCTTTGACGGAAAAATGCTCGCCACGCGCCGCGTCGTCACGGGGAACCACTGTTACGGCTGCACCGCCGGGGCGGGAAGCTCCTGCCAAGGCGAGGTGGCATGTTGAAGATAAAAAACCGGATACAATAGCCTAAGAAGGAAGGAAAGAGAGAAGCTATGAAAACTATTACATTGAATCGGATCCGAATTGCGATCCTCGCCTTGTCGCTCCTCGTCTGCGCGGCCATTTCATCGACGGTATGGGCGGCTGGTTACCCCGTTATCGGCACCGATGAATTGAAATCCCTTTTTGACAAGAAGCAGAAGTTCTTCCTCATCGATGCGCGAACGAAGCAGGAATACGCAAACGCTCATATCGTCAGGTCCGTCAACATTCCGGATAAGAAGCTCCAGGAGCACGTGGCCCTCC
>JAKJFB010000741.1:0-271 GCA_022705125.1 Pseudomonadota bacterium | reverse complement strand
CAAGAAGGTCTTCGCCCCCGGACAGGTCGATGGCCCCGCCGCCGGGACGGCCGGGAGATAACCACCTTCCTCCCGCTGCTCCTCTTCTGGGCCGTAGTCATGCCCCTCCTCGCTCCCGTTTCGTCTCCTGCCGCGGACCCGGTGGTCCTCTTCCGGGAGGACTTCGCCAGCCTCGCCCGGTGGGAACCCCTGACCTTCCCCAAGATCAAGGCCCATTCCACCTATACCCTGGTCAGAGAGGGGGAGAAGTCCGTCCTCAAGGCGGAAAGCC
>JAKJFB010000740.1 GCA_022705125.1 Pseudomonadota bacterium | reverse complement strand
AAGGAAGACAAGCCGGCGCTGATGCGCCGCTTTCTGATGGACGAAGCGCAGGACGAGTGCCGGCGCTACATCGACGATGGCTTGCGGGCTGCGCGTTCGTATAAGCGCTTGCGCGCACTCGATGCGTTGCTCGAGCAGGCAGGGTCGAATTACCCGCTGTGCGCATCGCGCGAAACCATGGTGCTGCCAGGGTTCAATCTGGCGGCCTCGGAGGAGGCGCCGTGCCACCCTGTCTTGAAGGGCATTGTCTTCAAGGTGGACGGACGCTTTGACGGCGGAACGGTGCTTCAGCGGGCGGCGGAAGAGCGCGCGGCCCTGCGCGAGCGCTACGGCGTCGAGTTCTAGGCGAGCGGGAGGCGCGACCATGCAAGCAACGATGCCCCGCAAGGGCCTGCGGGGCGAGCTGGAGGAACTCCTCGGCACGCCGCACCAGGTGGTGCTGAGCGTCGGGGCGGTGACGGTGACGCCGCTGAAGTTCGGCGATCTGCCCGAGCTGCTGCGCTGCCTGGATGCGTGGCACAGCGAACCGCCGACGCCCGAGGGGGATCTTCGTCTGCTGGCGCTGACCACCGGCTGCGAGGCGGACTTCCTGACGACGTTGTCCGATGCCGACCTCGAGGCGCTGCTCACGGCCTCGAAGACGGTGAATCCGTCCCTCTACCGTGAGGCGCCGGGCGCTGCCCTGGCGCGCCGGCCGTCGGCGCCCGGCGGCGTCGACGCCGCGGTGTGCCTGCTGATCGAGTCCGGCCACACGCTGGCGGCGGTGAAGGACTACACGCTGGCGCAGATCGAGCGGCTGAGCCTGGCGCATGCGCGCCTCGCTGCCGAGCGGCGCATCGACGAGCTGATGATTGCGCGCGCCGCGCAGGCCGACGGCAAGGGCTTCAAGCACACGGTGGCGAGCCTGCAGCGCGAGGTGGCGAAGCTGGGCGGCAAGGGGTGAGGCATGGCCGGCAATGACATGGAGGTCGTATTTCGAATTCGCGGCGATGCAAGCAGTGGTGTCGCCGCGTTTTCCGAGCTGAAGAAGGGGGTCAGTAGCGCTGAAGGGGAGTTCAAGAAAGCCTCTTCGAGCATGGCGAGCCAGGCGGGGGCGACACAACAGGCCTTGCAACGGCTGGCCGTGCAGGCACGCGCGACCGGGGCGGAACTCGATCGCGGGCTGAGCGGACGAGCCCTGCTCGATCCGCTCACGGCCTCTGTGGCTCGTGCGACAGAGGGCTTTGGCGCCCTGGCCACGCGGTTGCGCGGTATTCCGGCGGCGCTGAGCCGGTTCAGTGGCGCGATCGGGATCGGCGGCGGTGGC
>JAKJFB010000073.1:2911-10434 GCA_022705125.1 Pseudomonadota bacterium | reverse complement strand
GTGGGAAATCGTGGAGCCGCTGCTGGAACTGTGGGCCGCCAATCCCTCGTCGAGCTTTCCGAACTACACCGCGGGCAGTTGGGGACCGTCCAGCGCGGACACGCTGCTCGCGCGCGACGGCCGCAGCTGGTTCAACCCGATGCCGGGCATCGCCGGCGGCTGCGGCCCGGCCGGCGCGGGCTAGATGCGCCTGCACCGCTTTGCCACGCCGCAGGCGCTCGCGCGCGCGGCCTCGCGGCGCTTCGTGGCGCTGGCGCGCGAGGCGATCGCCGCGCGCGGCGTGTTCCGCGTGGCGCTTGCCGGAGGCAGCACGCCGCAGGTGCTGTACGAAACGCTGGCGGGTGCGGCGATCGACTGGTCGAGCGTGGAATTCTTCTGGAGCGACGAGCGCTTCGTGCCGGCCTCCGACCCGCACAGCAACGAAGGCATGGCGCGGCGCGCGCTGCTCGGGCGCGTCGGCGTGCGGCACGTGTTCCCGATGGTCGCGGCGGCCACGCCCGAGGCCTGCGCCGCGCGCTATGAACAAGTGCTGCCCGAGGCGCTCGACCTGGTGCTGCTGGGTCTGGGCGAGGACGGGCACACGGCCTCGCTGTTTCCCGGCGAGCCCGCGGTGCACGAGCACGCGCGCAAGGTGATCGCGGCGCGCGCCCCGGCGGGCGTCGCGGATCGCATCACGCTGAGCGCGGCGTACATGAACCGCGCGCGGCTGGTGTGGTTCCTGGTCAGCGGTGCCGCCAAGGCGCAGGCGCTGGCGCGCGTGCTCGCCGGGCCCGAGGACCACGACGCCACGCCGGCGCAGGCGGTGGCACGGCACGCGCCCGAGGTGGAATTCTTCGCCGATGCGGCGGCGCTCGGCGCGCTGCCGCGCGCTCGGGGCTGATCGCCAGCGCCGCCGGCGCCGGTGTATCGTTCGCGCTGCATCGCGCGGGGCGATGCAGGCATTCACGCAGATGAGAGCATCCGGATCCGCAGCGAACGAGGAGCAAGCAGGCGATGGGACCACTGAAGGGATTGCGTGTCGTGGAGCTGGAAGGGCTTGGCCCGGCGCCTTTCTGCGGCATGATGCTGGCCGATATGGGCGCGGAGGTCATCTCGATCACGCGCAGATCCGTGGCCGGCAGCCGCGCGGCGCAGATCAGCGAGCGCGGCAAGAAGACCATCGCGCTCAACCTCAAGCATCCCGAGGGCGTTGCGGCGGTGCTGGATCTGTGTGCCGGCGCCGACATCCTGATCGAGGGCTTTCGGCCCGGCGTGGCCGAGCGCCTCGGCATCGGCCCCGAAGCCTGCGCCGCGCGCAATCCGAGGCTCGTCTACGGGCGCATGACCGGCTGGGGACAGACCGGCCCGCTCGCGAATGCCGCCGGCCACGACATCAACTACATCTCGCTCTCGGGCGCGCTGCACGCGATCGGGCGTGCCGGCGAACGCCCCGTGCCGCCGCTGAACCTGGTGGGCGATTTCGGTGGCGGCGGCATGTTCCTCGCCTTCGGGCTGATGTGCGCGGTGTTCGAGGCGCAGCGCTCGGGCAGGGGCCAGGTCGTCGACGTCTCGATGGTCGATGGCTCGGCGGCGCTGATGCACATGATGTACCAGTTCATGGCGATGGGTGCGTGGCGCGACGAGCGCGGCGTCAACATGCTCGACGGCGCGGCACACTTCTACGACACCTTCGAGACCGCGGACGGCAAGTACGTTTCGATCGGTTCCATCGAGCCGCAGTTCTACGCGCTGCTGGTGCAACTGGCCGGGCTCGATGCCGCCGAGTTCGCGCCGCAGAACGATCAGGCGCGCTGGCCCGATCTGAAGCAGAAACTCGCGAGCGTGATCCGCCGGCGCACGCGCGAGGAGTGGTGCGCGATCATGGAAGGCACGGACGTCTGCTTCGCGCCGGTGCTGTCGATGAACGAGGCGCCGCTCCATCCGCACAACGTGGCGCGCGGCACGTTCATCGAGGTGGATGGCGTGACCCAGCCGGCACCGGCACCGCGCTTCAGCCGCACGGCGCCCGCAAGGCCCGCCGCGCCCGGGCCTGCCGGTGGCGACACCGCGGCGGTGCTGGCCGCAATCGGCTATTCCGAGGAGCGGATCGAGGCGCTGCGCCAGGCCGGTGCGCTCAGCTGAAGCCGCGTGCGGCGGCGGATCACTTGGGCGAAAAACGCACGCCCGCGTCGAGGCGGATGCAGCTGCCGTTGAGCATCGGGTTTTCCGCGATGCCCTTCACCAGCAGCGCGTACTCGTTCGGCAGGCCCATGCGCTTGGGGAAGGCCGCGTCCTTGGTCAGCACGGCGGCCATCTCGGGCGGGATGCCGGCGGTGATGCCGGTGGAGAACAGGCTCGGCGCGATCGACATCGCGCGGATGCCGACGTTGCCCAGATCGCGCGCCATCGTGAGCGTCATGCCGGCGATGCCGGCCTTGGCCGCCGAGTAGGCCACCTGCCCGATCTGGCCTTCGAAGGCCGCGATCGAGGCGGTGCTGATGATCACGCCGCGCTCGCCGCCCTCGTCCGGTTCGCCCTTGCTCATGATGTCGGCCGCGATGCGCGCGACGTTGAAGCTCGACACCAGGTTCAGGTTCACCACCTGCTGGAACTCCTCGATCGGGTGCGGCCCGTCCTTGCCCAGCGTGCGCCTGGCGATGCCGCCGCCCGCGGTATTGACCACGATGTGCAGGCCGCCCAGCGCGGTGGCGGCGGCGCGGATCGCGTCCTCGGTGCCGGCGAAGTCCATGACGTTGCAGGGGTAAAAGGCGATGCCGAGTCGCGCGGCTTCCTCGGCTCCCCGGGACGTCGGCAGGTCGAGAATGGCGACCTTCACGCCGTTGCGGATCAGCAGTTCGACGCTCGCAAGCGCCATGCCCGATGCGCCACCGACGACGATTGCGCGCTTTCCACTCAGTTCCATGATCCTGTTCTCCTCGATTGGATGGCCCGGCCCGGGACGCGGGGACGGCAGCGCCGTACCGGCGGCGTTGATGTTATCTTAAGATCCGTAATCTGGCATGGCGCAGCCGCGCGGCGCCAGCACCTTCGACAACGAGCCGGGAGGCAGGCATGGACTTCGACTTCAGCGACAAGAGCGCGCATCTGCAGCGCAGCCTGCAGGCATTCATGGACGAGCACGTGTATCCGGCGGAGCACGAGCACGAGCGCCAGCTCGCGGCGGCCGCGAACCGCTTCGCGACGCTGCCGCTGGTGGAGGAACTGAAGGACAAGGCGCGGGCCGCGGGGCTGTGGAACCTGTTCCTGCCCGCGCATCACGGCGGCCTGTCGAACCTGGACTATGCGCCGCTGGCCGAGATCATGGGCCGCGTGCTGTGGTGCCCCGAGGTGTTCAACTGCAGCGCGCCCGACACCGGCAACATGGAAGTGCTGATCAAGTACGGCACGCCGGCGCAGCAGGAACGCTGGCTGAAGCCGCTGCTGGCCGGCGAGATCCGCTCGGCCTACGCGATGACGGAGCCCGGCGTGGCCTCGAGCGATGCCACCAACATCGAGACCTCGATCCGGCGCGAGGGCGAGGAATACGTGATCAACGGGCGCAAGTGGTTCATCACCAACGCGATGTACGAGCGCACGAAGCTGTTCATCGTCATGGGCAAGTCCGACCCCGACAACCCGAACCGGCACCTGCAGCAGAGCCAGGTGCTGGTGCCGCGCGAGACGCCGGGGCTGCGCATCGTGCGCGCGCTCACCACGCTGGGCTACGACGACGCGCCGCAGGGACACGCGGAGATCGTGTTCGAGGACGTGCGCGTGCCGGTGGCGAACATCCTGCTCGGCGAGGGGCGCGGCTTCGAGATCGCGCAGGGTCGTCTCGGGCCGGGCCGCATCCACCACTGCATGCGCCTGGTCGGCTGCGCGCAGCGCGCGCTGGAGCTCGCCTGCGGGCGATCGGTGGCGCGCAGCACCTTCGGGCGCAAGCTCGCCGAGCATCAGTCGGTCCGCGAGGACATCGCGAAGTCGTTCTGCGAGATCGAGCAGGCGCGCCTGCTGACGCTGAAGACCGCCGCGCGCATGGACGCGCTCGGTGCCAAGGAGGCACGGGATTTCATCGCGGCGGCGAAGATCGCGGTGCCGCTGATGGCGCAGACCGTGATCGACCGCTGCATGCAGATCCACGGCGCCGGCGGGCTCACCGGCGATTACTTCATGGCCGAGGCGTTCAGCTACGCGCGCTGGTGCCGCCAGGCCGACGGCCCGGACCAGGTGCACATGATGGCGCTGGGCAAGCAGCTGATCGCGCGCTACGCCGGCGGCTGAGACAGCAGCGGCAACGCCGGTTCAGCCCGCGGTCAGGCCGCCGTCCAGCGCGATGGCCTGGCCGGTCATGAAGCTGTTCTGCGCCGAGCAGGCCCACAGCATGGCCTGCACGATCTCCCCGGGCTGCGCGAGGCGCTGCATCGGGATGGCGGCGGCCATATGATCCAGCGTTCCGGGGCGGGCGCGAAGTTCGTCGAGCAGCGGCGTGTGCGTGTAGCCGGGGCACAGCGCGTTCACGCGGATATTTCGCCGCGCGTATTCGAGCGCGACGGTCTTCGTGAGCCCGATCACGCCGTGCTTGGCCGCGGCGTAGGGCCCGAGCATCGGCGCCCCGGCGATGCCTGCGACCGAGCTCACGTTGAGGATCACGCCGCCGCCCTGGCGCACCATCTGCGGCAGTTCGGCGCGCAGGCACAGGAACACCCCCTTCAGGTTCACCGCGATGTTGCGGTCGAAGGTTTCCTCGTCACAGTCCTCGAGCCGCGCCAGCGGGTGGCCGATGCCGGCGTTGTTGATCGCGACGTCCAGACGGCCGAAGCGCGTCACGGTGGCGGCCACGAACTGCTGCACATCGCTGTTCACGGCCACGTCACAGCGCATCGTGAGCACGCGCTCCGGCGCGATGCCCGCGTCGCTCACGGCGGCATCGAGCGCGTCCAGGTTCAGGTCCGCCAGCGCCAGCAGCGCGCCGGCCTCGGCGAAGGCCGCCGCAGCGAGGCGCCCGAAACCGCTGGCGGCGCCGGTGATCAGCACCACCTTGTCCGTGTAAGAGTATGCAGTCATCGGCCAGGCTCCAGTTTGTTGCCGCTTCGCAAACCCTGGATGAATCCGGACCCACGGCGCGCCTGCGTGACGCGCGCGCCCGGCAGCCGCCCGAGCGCGGCACTGATCCACTCGGCGCAGTCCATCAACGCCTCGAGGTCCACCCCGGTCTCGATGCCGAGTCCCTGCATCAGGTACACCACGTCCTCCGTCGCGACGTTGCCGGAGGCGCCCACCGCGTACGGGCAGCCGCCGAGGCCGGCCACCGAGCTGTCGAACACGCTCACACCCATCTGCAGCGAGGCGTAGATGTTCGCGATCGCCATGCCGTAGGTGTCGTGGTAGTGGCCGGCGAGCTGCGCGAGCGGCACGCGCGCGGCGACGCAGCCGATCAGGTCCTGCGTGGCGCCGGGCGTGCCGACCCCGATGGTGTCGCACAGGCTGATCTCGTCACAGCCGGCCTCGAACAGCGCGCCGGCCACGTCGCGCACGCGAGCGGGCGCGACTGCGTCCTCGTAGGGGCAACCCAGCGCGCAGGACACGTAGCCGCGCACGCGTACGGCCGCTGCGCGCGCGCGCTCCAGGACGGGGTGGAAACGCGCCAGCGACTCGGCGATCGAGCAATTGGTGTTGCGCTGCGAAAAGGCCTCGCTGGCGGCGGCGAACACGGCGACCTCGGTGGCGCCGGCCGCGAGCGCGGCCTCGAAGCCCTTCAGGTTGGGTGTGAGCACGGGGTAGCTGACGCCGGGCCGGCGCTCGATCGCCGCCATCACGGCGGCGCTGTCGGCCATCTGCGGCACCCATGTGGGCGATACGAACGCGGTCGCCTCGATGCTGCGCAGGCCCGCGCTGCCCAAGCGCCGGATCAGTTCCACCTTGGTGGTCGTGGCTACCGGCTGGTTCTCGTTCTGCAGCCCGTCGCGCGGGCCCACCTCGACCAGCCGCACGCGAGCGGGCAGCGGCATTACAGCGTCTCGGTCAATGCGAACTCGACCGCGGTCTCGGCAACGAACTTCGCCGGATCCAGCACGCGCTCGCCGTCCCAGCGGTAGGCGACCAGCTTGCCACCGGGCTTCGCCACGCTGTAGTCGAGGCAGGCGATATTGGGGGCGAGCGGGGCGGGCGTGCCGGTCAGCCAGTAGTGGCCCATGAACACCGGCACGTCGTCGTGGCTGTACTCGACCAGGTGGTCGCCCTCGATGTCGTCCTCGGGGATCGCGGTGGCCATGCTCTCGGTGCCGAGGAAGGCGTCGCGGTAATTCGTGGCGCCGCGGTCCCACCAGCGCACGCGGATGTTGTGTCGCGTGATGCCGTCCTTGTCGGTGAAGCTCTGCGCGCGCGGCAGGGGGATTTCCTTGCCCTTGAGCAGGGTCTCCACCGCGCGGAACTCCCAGTTGCCCGGCGTGCACGAGGCATACAGCAGGCTGTTGCTCAGCGAGCCGTAGCGGTCGTATTTGTCCGCGATCCGCCCGATCGCCACGTGGTCCCAGCAGGCGTGCACGATGCGCAGCTCCTCGAGGTCCAGCCACAGCGGCAAGCGGCCGAACCAGTCGATGAGCTCGTGGTAGTCCTGCGTGTACTCGTAGGCGTCGAGGAAGACCTTGTGCTGCTGGTAGTTGTGCGCGTTGTGCTCGCGGAAGAAACCGCCGCCGGCGCGCGGGGTCGCGTAGGCGATCGCGTTGAATTCGTGGTTGCCCATCACCGCCAGCGCGTGGCCGCCGTCGATCATCGGGCGCACGATGCGGATCACGCCGCGCTGCGAGGGGCCACGGTCGATGAAGTCGCCGAGGAAGACGACCTTGCGCGTCGGGTGGCGGTATGCGCCGTCGACGAGGCTGTAACCCAGCGTCTCGAGCAGCGCCTCCAGCGTGCGCGCGTGACCATGGATGTCGCCGATGATGTCGTATCCCACGAGAGGAGTTCCCTGCCTGAGGCTGCTGTTCACGCCGCCATTCTAGCGGAGGCGGGGTCTGGCCGCGACCACCGCAGCGCTACTGCACCGATGACCCGTTCGGGTCTTCTCAGGCAGGGATCACGCCCTGTTGGCGCAGTGCCGCGATGTCCTCATCGCCCAGGCGCAGCACATGGGCCAGCACGTCCAGCGTATCCTCGCCCGAGCGCGGCGGCGCGCGGCGATAGTTCGCCGGCGTCCCGGAGAAGCGGGCCGGGAAGCCGAGCACCGCGACGGGCGTCCCGTCGCTGCGTTCCATGTGATGGAGCAGTTCGCGCGCGGCGATCTGCGGGTCGGCGAGGATGTCGGGGATGGAGTTGACGCGGCCGCCGGGCAGCCCGGCGGCGTCCATCGCGGCCAGCAGCTCGGCGGATTTCCAGGTTGCGATGGCCGCTCCCATCTCGGCCTGCAGGGCCTTGCGGTTGGGGCTGCGATGGGCGTTGTCGACGAAGCGCGGATCGTCCGGCAGGTCCGCGCGGCCGATCAGCGCGCAGAAGGCGCGGAACTGGCGGTCATTGCCGAGCGCGACCAGGATGCTGCCGTCGGCGGT
>JAKJFB010000073.1:0-2901 GCA_022705125.1 Pseudomonadota bacterium | reverse complement strand
GGCACGATCGAGGGATGCTCGTTGCCGAACTGCTTCGGGATCACGCCTGAGGTCAGGTATTGGAGGCCGACATTGGCCAGCCAGCTGACCTGGGTGTCGAGCAGCGCGCAGTCGATGTGCTGGCCGGTGCCCGTCGCCTTCGCGTGCCCCAGCGCCGCGAGAATCGAAACGGTGGCGTACAGTCCGGTGAAGAGATCGGCGAGGGGTATGCCCACCTTCAGCGGGCCTTCGCCGGGCTCGCCGTCCGGGCGGCCGGTGATGCTCATCAGTCCGCTCATGCCCTGGATCAGGAAGTCGTAGCCGCCGCGATCCTTGTACGGTCCCGTCTGGCCGAAGCCCGTGATCGAGCAGTAGACGAGTGCCGGGTTCTGCGCGCTGAGCGAGGCGTAGTCCAGGCCGTACTTCGCCAGGCCGCCGACGCGGAAGTTCTCCACCACGATGTCGCTGCGCCGGGCCAGCTCGCGGATCAGCGCCTGCCCCTCGGGGTGGGCGATGTCGATCGCGATCGACTGCTTGTTGCGGTTCGCGCACAGGTAGTACGCCGCGTCGCCCGAGCCATCCTGGAGGAAGGGTGGTCCCCAGCGCCGCGTGTCGTCGCCGTGGCCCGGCTGCTCGACCTTGATGATCTCGGCCCCGAGATCGCCGAGGATCTGCGTGGCCCAGGGGCCGGCGAGCACGCGCGAGAGATCGAGCACCTTGATGCCGGCCAGGGGGCCGGTCGCGTCCGATTCGGCGTTCACGTGTCCGACCACGGCGCGAAGAAAGGCGGCATCTCCGAGGCCCTGGCCGAGAATCCGGGGGCGCGCTTGTCGAGGAATGCCTGTACGCCCTCCTTGCCGTCACCGATGCTGCTGTAGAACATCGCCAGCGATTCGATGCGATGCGCCTCCAGCGGGGAGGGTGCGGCGCTGTTGCGGTACATCATCTGCCGGATCAGCGCGACGCTGACCGGTGAGCGCTCGCTGATCAGGGTGCGCGCGAAGGCACAGGCCTCCCCGAGCAGTTGCTCCGGTGCGCAGACCGCGCGCACCAGTTTCCTGTCGAGCGCCTCGGCGGCGTCGAAGATCCGGGCGCTGTACATCCATTCCATGGCCTGCTCCAGGCCGACGATGCGCGGCAGGAACCAGGTCGAGCAGGCTTCCGGCGTGATGCCGAGGCGGCCGAACACGAAGCCGATGCGCGCCTTTTCCGAGGCGAAGCGGAAATCCATCGGCAAGGTCATGGTCGCGCCGATGCCGACCGCCGCGCCGTTGATCGCGCCCACGATGGGCTTGCGGCAGGCGAACATCGCCAGTGCCACGCGGCCACCGGTGTCACGCACGCCGCGATGGATTGCCGGATCCTCCAGCCGCTCGCGCATGTCCTGCAGCGTCGGTGCCTGGCTCTCGTCGAGGCCGAAGACGTTGCCGCCCACCGACAGGTCCATGCCGGCGCAGAAGGCCTTGCCCGCGCCGGTGACCACGATCACGCGCACGGCATCGTCCAGGCTGGCGCGCTCGTAGGCGGCGACCAGCTCGTCGGCCATCTGCACGGTGAAGGCGTTCAGATGATCCGGCCGGTTGAGCGTGAGCAGCAGCAGGCCGTCGTCGATGTCGTATTTCAGGGTCTGGTAGTCCATGTTCACTCCTTGGGGGCGTCTCGCGCCCATGATTGCCGCGGGAATCAATCGCCGCGGAATGCCGGCGCGCGCTTCTCCACGAAAGCGGCGATGGCCTCGTCGTGGTCCGTGGTCTGGTGCGCCAGCCCCTGCATCGCCGCGGAGAGCTCGAGGATGTTCGGCAGCGTGCTTACCTGCGCCTCGCGCAGCAGTCGCTTGGTCATGCGCACCGCGTGCGGCGGGTTGGCCGCGATCTTCATGGCGACCGCCCGCGCCGCGTCCATGAGCTGCGCATCGGGCACCACGCGCGAGACCAGGCCGTACTCGAGCGCGGTCGCCGCATCGATCTGGTCGCCGGTCAGCGCCAGCTCGGTCGCGCGCGAGAAGCCGATGATGCGCGGCAGCAGCCAGGCACCCCCGTCGCCGGGGATGAGCCCGAGCTTCACGAAACTCTCGGCGAAGCGTGCGCTCTCGGCCGCGATGCGCACGTCGCACATGCAGGCGAGGTCGCAGCCGGCGCCGATGGCCGGGCCGTTGACGGCCGCGATCACCGGCACCTCGAGCGCCTGGAACACCAGGGGCAGGCGCTGGATGCCGCTCTTGTAATTGCGCCGCGTCTGCGCCGGCAGCTGAGCGCGCATCCCGCCCGCGTCAGCGCGCATCTTCGCGACGTCGCCGCCGGAGGAGAACGCCCGGCCGGCGCCGGTCAGGATCACGGCGCGCACGCCGAGATCGGCGTCGGCGTCCTGCATGGCCGCGACCAGCGCCTCGACCATGTCCGGGTCCGAGATCGGGTTGCGCTTCTCGGGGCGGTCGAGGGTGACGGTGAGTACGGGGCCATCGCGCTGTACGATGAGGGGCGAAGCGTGCATCGGCAGATCCTGTTGCGGATGGCGGGGCGGGGTGGGCAAATGCCCGCGCAATTTAATAATATGTAAGATAAATGTAAACGGGTCCGGGTGGCCCGTGCCGGAAACCGAGATTGACGGAGACCCCAGATGATTGCAAACCATTTCCTGGACACCGATGCCGCCGCCGAGCTCGCGCTGTTCGCGGACTCCGTAGACCGGTTCTGCGAGGCCCGGATCGAGCCCTTCTATGCCGGCTGGGAGCGCGAGGGCCAGGTGCCGCGCGAGCTGTTCCGAGAGTGCGGCGAGGCGGGGCTGCTCTGCGTCGATGTGCCCGAGGCCTGGGGCGGGCTCGGCGCGGACCCGCGCTTCTCGTTTGTGATCGTGGACGTGATGTCACGACGCGGCTACGCCGGCTTCGTCGGTGGCCTGCAGGTGCACAACGACATCATCCCG
>JAKJFB010000739.1 GCA_022705125.1 Pseudomonadota bacterium | reverse complement strand
GGCAGGCCCAGCCAGCTGCCGCGGGTCTCGACAGCGTGCGCGCGCTTCTGGCGCGCTGCCGCGAGCCCGGCGACTGGCACGCCACCCTGCACGGCGAGAACATTGTCCAGTGCCGCGGCCGCCAGCTCGCCTTCCTGCCGCCGTTGCCCGAACACGCTGTCCCGCCGCCTGCCATGCTGGCAATTCCCACCGCGCAGCCGCTCCGTTGGGGCGCATTCGAGCTTATCGCCACCCGCGGCACGGGCATCTTCAGCCTGGCCAACGGCGTCGGCCATTTCCCGGCCGCCTGCACGCTGAGCGCGGCGGCGCTTGAGGGCTGCGTCTTGACCGTCCGCGCGCGGCAGCCGGGCGACCGCATCGCGCCGACCAACCTGCACGGGTCAAAAAAAATTCAGGATCTCTATGTCGACGCCAAACTGCCGGAAGCGCAGCGCGACGCCGTCCCGCTGATCGCCTGCGGCGATGAGATCGCCTGGGTGCCCGGCTACCGCGTGGCGCGCCGCTATGCCGTGCCCGCGCCCGACGCCCCCAGCGTGCGGCTCACGGTCCATGCTCGCGGCGTCATTTCAGCAGCAGCACAGCCGCCTGATCCAGCCGCCAGTTCTCGCCCAAAGCGCCTTCCAGACTGCGCCAGACTCGATCTTCCGCCCGATACACCCCCAGATTGAACGCGATCTTTTTGCCCGCCTTGGGCGCGATACCCAGCGCCTCGAACGGGATGGCCCACTCCGCGCGCCAGCCGCTCTTCCAATCGCCCTTGGTTTTCCCGTACGGCTTGGCCGCGAAGCGTACCGCTGCCTTGACGCGCGCCGCCGCATCGGCCGCCACCCCGGCATCCGTCACGCTGTGCAGCGCGTCCCCGGCGTAACCGCGCAGCACAAAGGTGCCCTGCGCGCCGGCGATGCAGACCTCCGCCCCGTCATCCGCGCCCCACGCCTCGCCTTTGCGCAGCAGGCCGATGTCAAACAGCACGGTGTTGACGGCCACATACAGACAGCGGTCGTCATAGGCGAACTTGGCGAAGGCAGGCGCCCCGCTCGCGCCCCAGCGCGAAGGCAGTCGATCGACAGACTGCACCGAACCCGGCCACTCCTCATCGCCGATCTCGCCGTCAATCACCGGCGCGCGGGTGACGCGCGCGGCCTCGAACGGCCAGGAGCGCCGCGCCGGCGGCGGACTGGGCGGCATTGCGTCGCTGATCGCATAACGCGCCGGCGTCTGCCCCTCCTTCGCGCCCCCTTCATACAGCGTATTGCCCGACCAGTTCGTGACCGCATGAGGCGGCGTGACCGTGATTGTTCCGCCCGCGAACA
>JAKJFB010000738.1 GCA_022705125.1 Pseudomonadota bacterium | reverse complement strand
CGTCGCGAAGGCGCTCGCGCTTGCCGAGGTGCACGCGATCGAAGGCGTCGAGCGCCTCGCCGTGGTCGGCCGCGGCGGCGAGGTGCAGGAGCAGATCGTTGCCCACCACCTTGAACGGCGGCGTGTCGATCCGCTCGGCCTGCTGCTCGCGCCAGTGCCACAGCTCATGCAATACGCACAGACCGCGGCTGCGCAGGTGCTCGGACTTCCCGATCCGCCACGAGTTCTCGTCGGGCTTGGGGAAGCCGGTGAGGCCGGCACGGATCTGCCAGTCGCACTTCTGCCGCAGCCAGTCCACCCGGCCGTGCTGTTCGAGCTCGGCGAGCAGCAGGTCGCGCAGGCGCGGCAGGTAGAGCACGTCCTTGGTGGCGTAGGTGAGCAGCTTGTCGGCGATCGGCCGCTTCGACCAGTTGGCCTTCTGGCCCTCCTTCGACATCGTCACGCCGAAATGGTCCTGGAGCAGCGAGGCCAGCCCGAAGCGCGGGCGGTTGAGCAGCTGCGCCGCCAGCATGGTGTCGAAGAGCGACGTCGCCACGAAACCGTACTCCTCGTACAGGAGCCGCAGGTCGTAGTCGCTGCCGTGCATGATGAGGTGCTTGTGCTTGAGGCGCGCCCACAGCGGGTCGAGCGGCACCTGCGCCAGCAGGTCGAGCAGGAACGTCTCGCCCGCCGCGTAGATCTGCATCAGGCACACGCGCGTGCGGTAGCGGAAAAGGTTGTCCGCCTCGGTGTCGATGGACACCTCGGTCGCGCGGTCGATCGCGGCCAGCAACGGCCCGAGCTGGTCGGGCAGGGAGACGAGGGTGAAGGATTCGGGATGGGACACGTTCGGAAAAGGAGGGAGGGCCGCTCAGCGCGGCGGCGCGGGCGGGGTCGCCCAGGCGGAGAGATAGGCGTCGATGAGCAGCGGCAGGTCCGCGCTGTAGCCGCCCTCCAGCACGGTGGCGGCGGGCAGGCCGGACTCGCGCACCCAGCGGCCGAGGCTGCCGAAGTCGGCCGGCTCGAAGGTGAGCTGCGCCACCGGATCGCGGGCGTAGGCGTCGAACCCGGCGGACACGAGCACCAGGTCGGGGTGGAAGGCGAGCAGCGCGTTCCACGACTGGAGCATCACCTCGAGCAGCGCCTCCCGCGGCAGCCGCGGCACCACCGGAAAGTTGAGACAGTTGCCCTCCGAAGCCAGCCCGGTGCCCGGGTAGCACGGGGTCTGGTGCACGGACACGTAGAGCGTGCCCGCGACGCCGGCGAGGATCTCCTCGGTGCCGTTGCCATGGTGGGCGTCGAAATCCCACACCGCCACCCGGTCGGCGCCCTTGCGGTGCTT
>JAKJFB010000737.1 GCA_022705125.1 Pseudomonadota bacterium | reverse complement strand
CGCTCCAGCAACGCCTACCGCGGGCTGGTGCGCATCAATCCGGGCGCCGAGGGCGCGCGTAACTACACGCAGTGCGACTCGCTGCTGATCGGCGACCAGTGCGGCGCGCACACCTTCCCGTACATCGAGAGCCGCAACCCCTCGGCCACGGTCGAGCACGAGGCCACGACCTCGAAGGTCAGCGAGGACCAGCTGTTCCTGTGCCAGCAGCGCGGCCTGGATGCGGAGAAGGCGGTCTCGATGATCGTCAACGGCTTCTGCAAGGAAGTGTTCAAGGAGCTGCCGATGGAGTTCGCCGTCGAGGCGCAGAAGCTGCTCGAACTGAAGCTCGAAGGCAGCGTCGGCTGATCGCCGTCGCGCGTCCGCACCCGATTCCTCCTCTACTGACCCGATCGACCGGCCCTGCGCCGGCTCCCCGGAAACCGGAACGAACCATGCTGGAAATCCGCAATCTGCACGCCGCGCTGGAAGGCCGCGAAATCCTCAAGGGCATCGACCTGAGCATCCGCGCCGGCGAAGTCCACGCGATCATGGGCCCGAACGGCTCGGGCAAGAGCACGCTCGCCAACGTGCTGGCCGGACGGCCCGGCTACGAGGCCAGTGCCGGCGAGGTGCTGTTCGACGGCCAGGACCTGCTGGCGCTGGCCGCCGAGGAGCGCGCACGCGAGGGGCTGTTCCTCGCCTTCCAGTACCCGGTCGAGATTCCGGGTGTCAACAACCTGTACTTCCTGAAGGCTTCGATCAACGCCATCCGCAAGCACCGCGGCCAGGAGGAGCTCGACGCGCTCGAATTCCTCGAACGCGTGCAGGAGAAGGCCGGGCTCGTGAAGATGGACGAGGCCTTCCTGAAGCGCCCGGTCAACGAAGGCTTCTCGGGCGGCGAGAAGAAGCGCAATGAAATCCTGCAGATGGCGGTGCTGGAGCCGAAGTTCGCGGTGCTCGACGAGACCGACTCCGGCCTCGACATCGACGCGCTGAAGGTCGTCGCCGATGGCGTCAACGCGCTGCGCAGCCCCGAACGCGGCTTCTTGGTGATCACGCACTACCAGCGCCTGCTCGACTACATCGTGCCCGATGTCGTGCACGTGCTGGTCGATGGCCGCATCGTGCGCTCCGGCGGGCCGGAGCTTGCGCACGAACTCGAAGCCCAGGGCTACACGCTGTACGGCCGCGAAGCCGGCGCCAGTCGCCGGGCGCAGGCCTGAGCGGGGTGGGCGGCGTGAGTACCGTGAATCCCGTAGCCGTCACTGCCGTGACCGATCCGCGCGCGCACTGGCTGGCCGCGGCGACCGAGACCGCTGCCGGCCTGCCGCCGGAGCTGGCGCTGCCCGAACTGCGCG
>JAKJFB010000736.1 GCA_022705125.1 Pseudomonadota bacterium | reverse complement strand
GATGTAGTCCCAGTCGTGCCGGGTTTCGAGTGATTCCGAGGCCGGCAGCGGCAGCAGTTGATCCTGCGTCGACTTCTGGCTCATGGTGTTGATGAAGTCGTTGTAGCAAAGGAAGACGCGATCGAGGTTGCCGCCGGCGTACGCGTCCAGCATCACCTTGATCACGCCGATCAGCTGTTCGATCTGCGGCTTCTCGCCCAGGTGCGTGACCGATCCGGTCATGTTCACCTTGAGGCGGCGGAAGAACGCCGTGGCCTTCTGCCCGATGCAGACCACGTCGATCTCGACGCCCTTGCCCTGCCACTCGCGCATGTCGGCGAGGATGCGGCGGAACAACTGCGAGTTGAGGCCGCCGCACAGGCCGCGATCAGTCGACACGATCAGGTAACCGACGCGCTTGATCTCGTTGCGCTCGACCAGGAACGGATGCACGTACTCGGAGTTCGCCTTCGCGATGTGACCGATCACCTGCTTCATCAGGCGCGCGTAGGGGCGCGACGCCTTCATCCGATCCTGCGCCTTGCGGATCTTGGAGGCCGAGACCATTTCCAGCGCACGCGTCACCTTGCGGGTGTTCTGCACGCTCTTGATCTTGGTTTTGATTTCTCTGCCGCCAGCCATGTCTCTACCTGCGTATCCGTCTGTCGTAGAGCGGAGCTCGCTCCGCTACACCGTCGCCGGGCGGAGCAAGCTCCGCTCTACGACGAAGAGGGGATTACCAAGACCCCGTGGTCTTGAACTCGGAGATCAGCGTCTTGAATGCGGCCTCCACGTCCTTGTCCCACTTGCCGGTGGCGACGATGTCGTTCATCAGTGCGCCCTGGGTGTTGGCCAGGTGCGCGTGCAGGCCGGCCTCGAACGCGCCGATCTTGTTCATTGCGACGTCATCCATGTGGCCTTCGTTGACCGCGTAGATCGACAGCGCCATCTGCGCGATGTTCATCGGCGCGTACTGCTTCTGCTTCATCAGTTCGGTGACGCGCTGGCCGCGCTCAAGCTGCTTGCGCGTGGTTTCGTCGAGGTCGGAAGCGAACTGCGCGAACGCCGCCAGCTCGCGGTACTGAGCGAGCGAGATGCGGATGCCGCCCGAGAGCTTCTTCATGATCGAGGTCTGGGCCGCGCCACCGACGCGCGAGACCGAGATGCCGGCATTCACCGCCGGGCGGATGCCGGCGTTGAACAGGTCGGTTTCGAGGAAGATCTGGCCGTCGGTGATGGAGATCACGTTGGTCGGGACGAAGGCGGACACGTCACCGGCCTGGGTTTCGATGATCGGCAGTGCGGTGAGCGAGCCGGTCTTGCCCTTGACCGCACCGTTGGTGAACTTCTCGACGTACTCCTCG
>JAKJFB010000735.1 GCA_022705125.1 Pseudomonadota bacterium | reverse complement strand
CCGGGCAGCTCGTGGTCAACAAAAAAACCATGCGAACTCATGACTTTGGGCCAGTTCTGGTACAATGATGGCGCTGGTAAAATGGTCTTACCACTTAGGAGAGAAGATGAACGATACCACTGGCGCCGCCCGCAGCGCCCCGCCGCGCGTCGGCCTGTTCGTGACCTGTCTGGCCGATACGATCCGGCCGTCGGTCGCGTTTGCGACTGTCAAGCTGCTCGAAGACGCCGGCTGCCGGGTCGAGGCACCGGCGAGCCAGACCTGCTGCGGCCAGCCGGCCTTCAACTCCGGGGATCGCGCCGATGCCCGCGCCCTCGCCGAGCAGACCATCGCCGCGTTCGAGGGCTTCGACTACGTCGTCGGGCCGTCGGGCTCGTGCCTCGGCATGCTGCGCCACTATCCGGAGCTGTTCGAGACCGGCAGCCCCTGGCACGCGCGCGCCGAAAGGCTGGCCGCGAAGTGCTTCGAGATCACGTCCTTCCTCGTCGACGTGCTCGGCGTCGAGCGCGTGCAGGCGCGTTACGACGGCACCGTCACCTACCACGATTCCTGCTCCGGCCTGCGCGAACTCGGCGTCAAGGCGCAGCCGCGCAAGCTGCTCGCCACGGTCGAGGGCCTGACGCTCACCGAGATGAACGAGAACGAGGTCTGCTGCGGCTTCGGCGGCACCTTCTGCATCAAGTATCCGGACATCTCCAACCGCATGGTCACCGAGAAGGTCGCCAACATCCGCGCCAGCGGCGCCGGCACGCTGCTCGCCGGCGATCTCGGCTGCCTGATGAACATGGCCGGAAAGCTCAAGCGCCAGGGCTCGGACGTGCGTGTCTGGCACGTCGCCGAAGTGCTGGCCGGCATGACCGACGGCGCGCCCATTGCGGACGCCGCCCCGAGCCGCTGAAGCCCCGGAGCCCGAGCCATGCAGATCACCAGTCCCCGTTTCAAGCAGAACGCCCACGAGGCACTCGGCGATGCCGCGCTGCAGCGTGCCCTCGGCAACCTCAAGGCCGGCTTTCCGGGCAAGCGCGCCGCCGCGGTCGCGCGCATGCCCGAGTTCGAGCAGCTGCGTGACGCCGCGCGCGACCTGAAGAACCACATCCTCGAACACCTCGACTTCTACCTCGAAACCTTCGAGGCCAACGTCAAGCGCCGCGGCGGTCACGTGCACTGGGCGCGCGATGCCGAGGAAGCGCGCGCGATCGTGCTCGACATCTGCCGCAAGGCCGGGGCGAAGACGGTCACCAAGGGCAAGTCGATGATCACCGAGGAGATCGGCCTCAACGATCACCTCGCGGCCAACGGCATCGAGCCGATCGAGACCGACCTCGGCGAGTACATCATCCAGCTGCGCGGCGAG
>JAKJFB010000734.1 GCA_022705125.1 Pseudomonadota bacterium | reverse complement strand
GGTGCGCAGCGCCGACGGCACCTGGAGTCACCCCAGCTACGTGAAGCTCACCGGCGGCAGCATCGGTTTCCAGGCCGGGGTGCAGTCCACCGACGTGGTGCTGGTGTTCCGCACCGAGCGCGGTGTCGATTCGATCGTGCATGGCAAGTTCACCCTCGGGGCGGACGCGTCCGTTGCGGCCGGCCCGGTCGGACGCACCGCCGAAGCCTCCACCGACGGCCAGCTCAAGGCCGAGATCTACTCCTATTCGCGCTCGCGCGGCCTGTTTGCCGGCGTGGCGCTGGATGGCGCCGTGCTCGCCATCGACCACGATGCCAACGAGGCCGTTTACGGCCCCAACACCACGCCGCGTGCGGCGTTCGAGGGCCGGGTCAGCCAGGTCAGCGACGCAATCGTGGACTTCCGCGACCGGCTCGAGGAATACAGCGCGCGCTGACGCGTCATCCGCGCGCCGCGCAGCTGCGTTATCCTCATCAGCCTGAATTCACCGAGGCCGCAAACATGGGCAGTTTCAGCATCTGGCATTGGCTGATCGTGCTGGTCGTCGTGGTGCTGCTGTTCGGCACCAAGAAGCTGCGCAACGTCGGCGGCGACCTGGGCAGCGCGATCAAGAGCTTCCGCAAGGGTCTGCAGGAAGGCGATGAGCCGGGCAAGCTCGAGTCCGAGCGCAAGGATGACGCGGCGTCGCGCAGCGAGGGCGACCGCTCCCAAACGCGCGAGCGCAGCGAATAGCGCGCCGCATCACCGGGAACTCAGACGATGTTCGACGTCAGCCTGGTCGAGCTGGCGGTGATCGCGCTGGTGGCGTTGCTGGTGCTGGGGCCGGAGAAGCTTCCGCGCGCGGCCCGCACCGTCGGCCTCTACGTGCGCAAGGCCAAGCAGAGCTGGTACGCGGTGCGTGCCGACATCGAGCGCGAACTGGCCGCGGATGAACTCAAGCGCAGCCTGAAGCGGACCGAAGAGTCGGTGCGCGACGCCGCCCGCATCGAACTTGAGCCGCATCCGCCGGCATCGACGACGCACGACGAGCCTCCGGCCGCATGAGCGCGCCGCCTTCGGCCGAATCCGGCGACAGCGACGCGCGCGAGCAGAGTTTCCTCTCGCATCTGGTCGAGTTGCGTGCGCGCCTGCTGCGCGCGGTGCTGGCCGTGCTCGGCGTGTTCGTCTGCCTGATCCCCTTCGCGAACCGGCTCTATGCCCTGCTCGCCGCGCCCTTGCTGGAGAAGCTGCCGCAAGGCACGAAGATGGTGGCGATCGACGTGGCCAGTCCGTTCTTCGTGCCGGTGAAGCTGGCGTTCTTCGCGGCGCTGTTCCTGGCCGCGCCGTTCGTGCTGTACCAGGGCTGGGCGTTCGTGGCGCCGG
>JAKJFB010000733.1 GCA_022705125.1 Pseudomonadota bacterium | reverse complement strand
GGAAATCGGGAGTACGGGCTCATTTTGGAGCGCGGCGGCTTGCCGCCGCTTTGGAAAGCGGGAGCAAGCTCCCGCACTCCACAAACCGGTCGCAGCCCATCGTCCATCTCCCCGCCTCCGCCCTCGACCGACTGTGCTTCGCATCAAACACGCATTCGACTCGCGTATCCCTGCCACTAGCCGATTACCGTAGGCGTATTGTCAGCGAAAGTCTGTTATGTTAGTCTCTCGCACAGTCAAGGAGGTGTCTTATGTTCAGAAACTGGATCATACGCATAGTGTGGGCGCTCGGTGTCCTGTCGGCCCAGTCGGCGACCTATCATGTGGACTGCAACCGCCCCGATAATACGGGTGACGGATTGAGTTGGGCGACAGCCAAGCGGACGATCCAGGCGGCCGTCAATGCCGCCGCCAGCGGCGACACGATCCGCGTCGGCCCCGGTACCTACGGCGAGGGAACCACCGTCACGCCCAGCAGCACGATCCATAGCCGCGTGGTCTGCACCAAAGCGGTCGCCATCGAATCGACCGACGGTGCCGAGGCCACGATCATCCTGGGCGAACGCGATCCGCTCGACACCAGTTACCAAGGGACCGGTGCCAACGCCGTGCGATGTGTCTACATGAGCGCGGGCACGCTCACAGGCTTCACCCTGACCGGCGGTGCCACCAGCAGTGACCCCGCTGACGTCGTCCACAGCAAAGGCGGCGGTTTCCAAGCTCCCAACAGCACGCCTGTCGTCTACGACTGCATCGTCAGCAATAATGCCGCGCGTCGTGGCGGCGGGGCCTACAAGGGCACGTTCCACCGTACGCGCTTCCTTGGCAACTTCGCTTCCAACAACGGAGCCGGCGTGCGCGAATCGTGCCTGCACGACTGCTTGGTCGCCTTTAACGCCGGCAGCGCCGTGGCGTACTGCAACAATTTATCCCTGTATCCCGTCAACTGCACGATTGCCCGTAACACCGGCACGGGGCTGGACAACTCCGGTGGCTATAATCTGATCGTCACCGAAAACGGCGGCACAACATCAGGGAGTCACCCGGTTGTCGACAGTTGCCTCCAGGCCGCGCCAGGGGCGGGTTCGAACAATCTGATCACGACGCAGGCGCACTTCGTCGATTCCGCTAAAGGCGACTTCCGCCTGCTCGCTAACTCCCCCTGTCTTGACCGCGGTAATCCGGTCTGGACCGGAGCCGCGCAGCCGGCGGCCGAACGCACTGACTTGGTAGGCAATCCCCGTTTGCAGGGCGATGCACTGGACCTCGGCGCGGTCGAGGGGGCCTACCCCGGCGCGACCGTCACGGTCTCCGCCTCGGGCAGCGGCACGCTCGATCCGGCAGGTTTCTTTCTCTTGCCCAC
>JAKJFB010000732.1 GCA_022705125.1 Pseudomonadota bacterium | reverse complement strand
CGTGGGCCGCGACACCTACGACTGCTTCGGCTACCGGAGGCCCGCAGCATGAGCATCGGCGAGCTCAGGATACTGACCCTGGAGCAGGTCAGGGAGGGCGACGAGTTGCCGCCGCTGGCGCACCAGGTCACCGCGACCACGGTGGTACTGGGCGCGCTCGCGAGCCGCGACTGGCGCCCGATGCACCACGACCGCGAATTCGCGATCAGCCGCAACGGCGTCAGGGACATCTTCATCAACACGCCCAACAACGCCGCGTGGTTCGAGCGCTACGTCACCGACTGGACCGGCCCGAGGGGGCGGCTCGGGCGCATGAAGTTCCGCATGGGCGAGCCGGTTTTCCCCGGCGACGAGATGATTCTCTCCGGGCGCGTGACGCGCGCCGCGGCGGACGACACGGGCTGCGGGTGGGTGGATCTCGACCTGGCGGTATCCGTGTCGGGCACGGTCAAGACCTCGTGCCGGGCGCGCGTGGCGATTCCGTGCGACGGGGACGACAACCCGTGGGAAAGGAAGGACGAGCGCTGGAAGCCCTGAGGGGATGCCGGCACCCGATGGTTGCACACGATTGAGCGAGGGGCGACAGCCATGGATTTGAACTTCACCGAAGAGCAGACGCTTCTGCGCGACATGGTGCGCAACCTCTGCGAGGAGCACGCCAGCACGCGCGTCGTGCGCGACATGGAGAACGATCCCCTCGGCGTTCCTCCCGGCCTGTGGACGCAGATGAAGGACACCGGCCTGCTGGCGATGATGCTTCCCGAGGCGTACGGCGGCATCGGGCTCGACATGCTGGACCGCGCGGTCATCTACCACGAGTTCGGCCGCGCGCTGGCCCCGGGTCCGCACTTCGCGAGCTCGGTAATGGGCGCGCTGGCGATCGAGAAAGGCGGCAGCCAGGCGCAGAAGGACGCCCTGCTCACGGCGATCGGCCAGGGAGGCCTGATCGTCGCGCCGGCCTGGCTCGAGCCCGACAACGGCTTCGGTCCGCAAGGCGTGCAGCTGCGTGCCGAGGCGAGCGCCGACGGCTACCGGCTCGACGGCGTGAAGCGGCACGTGTTCCACGCCAGGGCGGCGCAGAAGCTCATCGTGCTGGCGCGCACGGGCGAGGCGCCCGATGCGATCGACCTGCTGCTCGTCGACACGGACGCGCCGGGCGTCACGCTGGAGCAGCAGCTGTCGATGGCCTCGGATACCCAGTACAAGGTCCGGTTCGACGGAGTCCGGGTGCCGGTCGCGAACCGGCTCGGCGCGCCGCAGTCGGGCTGGGCGACCTGGGAGGCATGCATGTACGAGGGGATCATCCTGCTGGCCGCGCAGGCGGTGGGTGGTGCCGAGCGCGCGCTGGAGATCACGGTCGAATACTCCAAGGGCCGGG
>JAKJFB010000731.1 GCA_022705125.1 Pseudomonadota bacterium | reverse complement strand
GGATGTCGAGGCGCTGGCCCGCGGGGCGGTGTCGCCGGGCGCCGGCGAACGGCTGGTGGATGTGGCACAAGCGCTGCGGCGTCGTAGCGCCGGCATATGTGCCGTGACCTCGGTGGATCCGCTCGAGGCCTTCCCGGCGCGCTGGCGCGAGGTGCTCCAGGAGCTGCCGATGCAATTCGCGGCGCTGCCGGTCGAGCCACAGGGACGTGGCTTTCTCGGCGTGCTCCAGCACGCGATCGGCGCCGCCACCACGGGCCTCGTCGGACCGCGCACGCCGTGGGTCGATGACCGGACGGTGGTCGTGGTCCGCGCCGAGACGCTGCTCGCCGCCGGGCGGTGGTCAGTCGCGCAGCTGCGCTGCGCCACCGACGCCTTGCTGGTCGCGCCTGTTCGGGCGAGTACGCTGGAGGCGGCGTATCGTGCGGCGGCCGAGCCCCTGCAGGGATTGGGTGGCCCGAGCGCGTTGCGACCTGCGATGCAGTTGCTGCGCCTCGCGCTGGGTCTGTGCTGGGAACCGCTCGACTTCCACGCCCTGGTGCAGTTCCTGTCACATCCGGTGTGTCCGGTTCCTGCTTACGCACGCCACCGCCTGGCGCGGAAACTGGCAGACCGTCCCGGCGTGGGCGGCGCGGAGTGGGAGCGGGCCATCGCCGGGATCGACGCCCATTACGGGTCCGAGCGCGCAAGTGAGGTGCGCGCGGCGATCGCGTTCTGGGTGGAGTGTCCGCGCTTTCGCCCGGATGCTGGCGCGCCGATTCCTGAATTGCGGGAGCGGGTGGCAGCGCTCCGGAGCTATTTCGCATCGTGGCCGGGGCATGCGGTCGCGCCGCTGCGCGCCGGGGCAGCGGCTGGACAAGCACAGTGCGAGAGCATGCTCCGCGCCCTCGACGCGATGCTCGCGCAGGGCGAGACAGCGATTGCGCCGGCGCAGCTGCAGGCGCTGCTCGAGCTGGCCACGGGTTCCGGCGGACCGAATCCTCTCGCGATGGCGGAGTGCGGCGCACAGCGCGCAGTGAGCCACCCGGGTGCCGCCGTGAACCCCGCGCAGACGGTGCTGTGGTGGCAGTTGTCGGCCCCGCGCCTGCCGTGCCCGCTGCCGTGGTCCGCGGCCGAGTTGGGGGCGCTCGCTGCCTCGGGTGCGCGCCTTCCCGCGCAGGCAGACGAGATCGCGCGATGCGCGGCGGAATGGGCGCGTCCCGTGCTCGCGGCGCGCGAGTCGCTGGTGCTGGTTCTTCCGCCGGCAACGGAAGAGGTGCACCCGCTCTGGCAGATCATCGACGCGCTGTTCGAAAAGCCGGCGCTGAAAGACGTCGAGACCCTGCTGCGTGAGCCCGCCGCGTTCACGGGGCCGGTAGCGCACGCCCCGCTTCCGGCGCGCCGGCGCTGGTGGCGGCTCCCCGCGGATGTCGCGGT
>JAKJFB010000730.1 GCA_022705125.1 Pseudomonadota bacterium | reverse complement strand
GTTCAGCGTGTTGGCGACCCGATGGAACAGCACGCGGTTCTCGGTGCTGATCTGCTCGCCCCTGGCGTGCTGGCCGCTGGCACTCTGCGGATAGCCGCAGCAGAGGTAGCCCGGCGGCAGCACGGTCTGCGCACCGACCTCGTAGAGCATCGCCAGCGTCGCCAGCCCGACCTGGCTGAACAGGCGCTCCGACCCGCAGCCCGGGAAGTAGAACACCGCGTCGCTGTCATCCCCGAGCTTCGCCGGGTCGCGCAGGATCGGCACGAGCTTCGGGTCCTCGAGGCCGAGCAGCTGGCGCGTGGTCTGGCTCGGCAGGCCGCGCGGCATCGGCTTTTTCACGAAATGCACGACCTGCGCCTTCAGCGGCATGCCGCCGGTGGTCGCCGGCGGCTGCTCGGGCTTGCCGGCCAGCCCGACCTTGCGCGCCAGCTCATAACCGAGCAGCTGCGCCTTCGCGCCCCATTCGACGACAGTCTTGTGCAGCACCTGCACGGTGGCCGGATCGCGGGCGTTGAGGTACGCGAGCGCGGCCTTCGTGGCGAGGCTCGTGCGCTTCTGGCCGCGGTCGGTCAGGATCTTGCGCATGCGCACGGTCACATCGCCGAAGTCAATGTCGACCGGGCAGGGTTTCTCGCACTTGTGGCAGACCGTGCAGTGATCGGCGACATCGTTCATCTCGTCGAAATGCCGCACCGACAGGCCGCGCCGCGTCTGCTCCTCGTACAGGAAGGCCTCGATGATCAGGCCGGTGGCGAGGATCTTGTTGCGCGGCGAGTACAGCAGGTTGGCACGCGGCACATGCGTCGTGCACACCGGCTTGCACTTGCCGCAGCGCAGGCAGTTCTTGATGTCCTCGTTCAGCGCGCCGAGCTCGCTCTGTTCGAGGATCAGCGCCTCCTGCTGCACGAGGCGCAGCGACGGCGTGTAGGCGTTGTCGAGCCCGGAGCCGGCGAGCAGCTTGCCGCGGTTGAAGTGCCCGTGCGGATCGATCGCCTGCTTGTAGCGGGCGAAGGCGTCGACGGCGGCGGCGTCGAGGTACTGAAACTTGGTCAGGCCGATGCCGTGCTCGCCGGAGATCACGCCATCGAGCGCGCGCGCGAGCGCCATGATCCGCCCGACCACGCGCTCGGCCTCGTGCATCATCTCGTAGTCGTTCGAATGCACCGGGATGTTGGTGTGCACGTTGCCGTCGCCGGCGTGCATGTGCAGCGCCACCCACACCCGGCCGCGCAGCACCTCGGCATGGATGCGCTTGAACTCGGCCACGATCGGCGCCAGCGCGGCGCCGGCAAACAGCGCCTCGCAGGGCTTGAGGATCTGCTGCTTCCAGCTGGCGCGCAGGCTGTGGTCCTGCAACTGGTCGAAGTGGCTGCGCCCGCCCTCGCCACCATCGGGTGCCGGCGTCACATCCAGGTGGTGCA
>JAKJFB010000072.1 GCA_022705125.1 Pseudomonadota bacterium | reverse complement strand
CCGCACTTGCGCAACTGCGCCAGGTGGCGCGATACCTTGGGCTGGATCTCGTCGAGTGCCGCGGTGAGCTCGCACACGCAGAGCTCCTGCTCGTCATGAATGAGCAGCAGGCATCTCAGCCGCGTGGCATCGGCGAGGCATTTGTAGAAATCGACGGGCTGCATGCGGGCTCCTGTGGCGCGTCCGGATACAGCGGCAATTGTATACGGAAAATCGTATATTCAGGCAAGGCTCGAGGGCGCTCCCGTGCCCGGCAACCGTGCGCGCGCCGCCACGGCAGCAGCGACTGCGGCCGCGGGGGCGCGCGTGCTAGACTCGGCCCGACCATGCCATCTCGCCACGCTGAACCGAAACGGTGTCACGCCATGCTGACCGCATCGCACGAAAGGATCGCGCATTACCGCTCGCTGGGATGGTGGGGCGAGACCACCACCTGGCAGCTGTTCGAGCAGGCCGTGGCCGCCGATCCCGACGCTATCGCGCTGCTCGATCCCGCGAACCGGCAGTCGTTCACCACCGGCAAGCCGCTGGCGCTCAGCTGGGGCGAGCTGCGCCGCCGCGTGCTCGCGCTCGCGGGCGAGCTGAAGCGTGACGGCATCGCGCGCGGCGACGTGGTGGTGCTGCAGCTGCCCAATACGGTGGAGTCCATCGCGAGCTACCTCGCGCTGGCCGCGCTCGGCGCGATCGCGAGCCCGGTGCCGATGCAGTACGGCCTGCACGAGCTGCGCGAGATCGCGCACAAGCTGCACCCGCGGGCCTACGTCGCGGCCGCGCATTTTCGCGGCGAGGATTTCACGGCGCGCCACGCCGGCGCCTTCGCGCCCGACACGCGCCTGATCGCGCTCGACCACGAACTGATCGGCGCCGATCGCGCGGTGGACGAGTCGGTGATCGCGACCGGCGTGTCGGCCGACGAGGTCTACACCATCTGCTGGACCTCCGGTACTACCGGCACGCCGAAAGGCGTGCCGCGCAGCCACAATCAATGGCTGGCGCAGACGCTGGCGATGCACGGCATCGGCCTCGAGCCCGGCATGACGATGCTGTGCCCGTTCCCGATGGTGAACATGGCGAGCATCACGGGCTTTTTCTTCCCGTGGCTGCAGCTCGGCGGCACGCTGGTGCTGCACCATCCGATGGATGTCGCGGTGTTCCTGGCGCAGATCCGCGACGAGCGCGTGGCCTACACCATCGCGCCGCCCGCGGTGCTGAACATGCTGCTGCAGAAACGCGAGCTGCTGGCGGGCGCGGACCTCTCCAGCCTGAAGCTGGTCGCCTCGGGCAGCGCACCGCTGGCGCCGTGGATGGTGCGCGCGTTCCAGGAGGAATTCGGCATCGTGGTCGTGAACATCTTCGGCTCCAACGAGGGCATGGCCTTCGCGTCCTCGGGCCTCGACGTGCCCGATCCCGAGCAGCGCGCGACGCTGTTTCCGCGCTTTGGCGTCGAGGGGCTCGCGTGGTCGAACCCGATCGCCGCGCGCATGCGTTCGCGCCTGGTCGATATCGACAGCGGCAGCGCGATCACGGATCCGGATCACCCCGGCGAGATGCAGATCCAGGGGCCGAACGTGATCGACGGCTATTTCGATGCGCCGCAGGGCAACGCCGGGGTGTTCAGCGCGGACGGCTGGTTCCGCAGCGGCGACATGTTCGAGATCGCGCCGGAGGATCCGCGCTTCTACCGTTTCACGGGGCGTTGCAAGGACATCATCATTCGCGGCGGCATGAAGATCTCGCCAGACGAGCTCGACACCCTGCTCGGCGCGCATCCGCAGCTCGCCGAGGCCGCGGTCACGGGTTATCCCGACGCGGTGCTGGGCGAGCGCGTGTGTGCGGTGGTGGTGGCGAGGCCCGGCGAGCAACCGACGCTGGAGAGCATCACGCAGTACCTCGAGGGGCGGCACCTCGCGCGCAACAAGCTCCCCGAGAAGCTCGTCGTTGTCGACGCGCTGCCGCGCAATCCGCTCGGCAAGGTGGTGCGCGCGGCGCTGCGCGGGCTGGTCATCGACGAGCCGTAGGCCTGCATGGACGTGGGTCGCCATTCATGGCGACAGCGGCATTCGGGCAGGCACCAGTCGGGGGGTTGTGGGTCGCCATTCATGGCGACACTGGCAGTTGGGCAGGCACATGTCGGCATGAATGCCGACCCACGTGGAAAGGAGGATGAATGCAGATCACGGGGCTCGAGGGGAAGGTCGCGGTCGTCACCGGCGCCGGGCGCATGCGCTCGATCGGGCGCCCGATCGCGGTGGAGCTCGCGCGCGCCGGTTGCGACATCGTGCTGACCGGCACCGGGCGAGCGCCCGGGCGTTACCCGGATGACGAACGCGCCGCCGGCTGGCGCGACATCGACTCGGTCGCCGACGAGGTGCGCGCGCTCGGTCGTCGGGCGCTGGCGCTGGTCAGCGACGTCGCGGATCCGCAGGCCGTGGATGCGCTGGTGGCGCGCACGCTGGACGAGCTCGGCCGCGTCGATATCGTGGTGAACAACGCCGGCGCCGCGCGCGGCGAGGATCGCGCGGCCGTCGTCGATCTCGCCATCGATGCCTGGCGCACCGTGATCGACGTGAACCTGCACGGCACGTTCTACATGAGCCGTGCCTTCGGCCGCGCGCTGCTGGAGCAGGGCCGCGGCGGCAGCATCGTCAACATCTCCTCCATCGGCGGCAAGATGATGGCGGCACAGACCGCAGCCTATGCCGCCTCCAAGGCCGGCGTGCACGCGCTCACCTGCGCGATGGCGGCCGAGCTCGGGCCGCACGGGGTGCGCGTGAACGCGGTATGCCCCGGCATCATCGACACCTTCCGCATGGACGACGTCGGGCGCGGCGAGCAGTGGGAGAAGATGATCGCCGCCTACGTGCCGCTGCGCCGCGCGGGCAGTGGCCTCGACGTTGCCAACATGGTCGTCTACCTGTGCAGCGAGCAGGGTTCGTGGATCAGCGGGCAGCTCTACAGCGTGGATGGCGGGATGGTGCCCGGGCGCTGAGCAGCGCGCCTGCGCAGGCCTGGCCAGAGCGGATCATCGGCAGCGATGCGCAAAATTCACGACCCGAATGGGGCGGAATATTCCTGCGGACAGGTGCGTTCTCGCGACGAGGTGCTAGGCTTTGTCGCTCAAAAGACCTCCTGTCTGCGCGCGGAACTTTCGGATAGCCGCCGAGCGGGCCAGGGCTACCGCAGGGACACACAGGCCACCTCCAGCATGTCGCAATTTCGCAACGACTCCTTCGAATTCGTCAGACAGGTTTCCGCAGAGGCGTCCGCCGACGCGGGCGCCGCCGCTTGCGCCGAGCAGGACGCCACGCGTGCTGCCGCCTTCGCATTCGTCAGGCAACTGGCGCAGGATCTCTCTGACGGCAGCTTCGAGCTGCCGGCATTTCCCGAGGTGGCGCTGCGCGTGCGCGAGGCGCTGAGCGATCCAGAGGTCAGCGTGGACAAGATCGCGCGCATCGTGCTGTCCGAGCCGGTGCTGTCGGCGCGGCTGCTGCGCATCGCGAATTCGGCGATGATGCGTCGGGGCTCGCTCGAGATCACCGATGTCAGGACGGCGATCAGCCGTCTCGGCTTCGAGATGGTGCGCAATACCGCGGTGTCGCTGGCCGTCGACAGCGCCTTCAAGGCGCCCGCGCACGGACCGGTTCGCCGCCAGGTCGAGAACACGCGCCGCCACAGCGTGCGAGTGGCGGTGCTGTCGTACGTGCTGGCCAAGCGCCTGGCCGACGGCGTCAAGCCCGACGAGGCCATGCTGACCGGGCTGCTGCACGCGATCGGCCGTTTCTACATCCTGATGCGCGCCGATGCTTTTCCCGCTCTGTTCGAGCATCCGGACGTACTGCAGGGGTTGATGAAGGACTGGCACCCCGGGGTGGGGCGCGCCATCGTCGAGTCATGGGGATTCCCGGAACCGATCGCGGTGGCGGTGGACGAGCACGAGGTGCTGGATCGCGATCACGCCGGTCGCGCCGATGTCGCCGACATCGTGCTGGTGGCGAACCTCCTTGCGAGCCGCGACGAGCGGGCAGAGGCGGATCTGCCTGCCATGGATTCCATTCCCGCGTGCATGAAGCTGAAGATCGACGAGCAGCTCGGCATGCGGGTGCTCGCGGAATCGGAACAGGAAATCCTCTCGATGGCGCAGGCGCTGGGCGCCTGAGGGCCATCCTCCGCAACCGGCTGCAGGTGCCCGCGCTGCGGGCATCACGGGGGAACAGGCCGCACATGCACAGCTCCACGTACATTCTCGGCGGCTACCAGACCGATTTCGCGCGCGCGTGGTCGCGCGAGGGGTTGGACATCTCCGACATGGTCCGCGAGGCCGCGCTGGGCGCGCTGCAGAACTGCGGCCTCGACGCGCAGGACGTGCGCTCCATCCACGTGGGCAACGCCTTCGGCGAGGCGCAGCGCCGCCAGGGACACCTCGGGGCGATGGTCGCGCAGGTGGTGCCCGCGTTGTGGGGCGTGCCCGCGATGCGCCACGAGGGCGCCTGCGCATCGAGCTCGCTCGCGGTGCTGGCGGCGATGGCCGAGATCGAGGCCGGGCGCTACGACTGCGTGCTGGTGCTGGGCGTGGAGGAATTCCGCAACCTGCCGGGCGACATCGCCTCGCAGAACCAGAATTCCGCGGCTTGGGCCGGTCGCGAGGACATCGAATGCCGCTACATGTGGCCCGCGGTGTTCGGGTTGCTCGCCGCGGAATACGAGCGCCGCTACGGGCTGGATCGTCGCCACCTCAACCGTATCGCCGAGATCAATTACGGCAACGCCAGGCGCAACCCGCTGGCTCAGACGCGCGCCTGGCAGTTCAGGGAAAACAGCTTCACCGACGACGACGAGGCAAATCCGCTGATCGAGCCCGGCGTGCGCCGCCAGGATTGCGGCCAGATCACCGACGGCGCCTGCGCGCTGGTGCTGGCCTCGGAGGCCTTCGCGGCCCGGCACGCCGCGCGTCGCGGCGCGCGCCTCGCGCAGCTGCCGCGGATCCAGGGCTGGGGCCATCGCAATGCGGGCCTGCGCTATCACGACAAGATCGTGCGCAGCCGCGACGAGGCGCTGGTCTTCCCGCACGTGCGCGACACCATCACGGATGCCTTTCGCCGCGCCGGTATCGAGGGCGTCGGGCAGCTGGACGGCATCGAGACGCACGACTGCTTCTCGGTGACCGAGTACATGGCGCTGGACCACTTCGGCGTCACGCCGCCGGGCCAGTCGTGGCAGGCCATCGAGAGTGGCCTGATCGAGCGCGGCGGCAGGCTGCCGGTCAACCCGGGTGGCGGCCTCATCGGATGCGGTCATCCCGTAGGCGCAACCGGCGCGCGGATGCTGTTCGATGCCGCGAAGCAGGTCACGGGGCAGGCGGGCGAGATGCAGGTCGAGGGCGCGCGGCGCTTCGCGACGCTGAATATCGGCGGCTCCTGCGCGACGGTCGCGAGCTTCGTGGTGGGCGTCGACGGCTGAGCCACGATTGCGTGCTTGCCCCGCAGATGCTGCAGCGACGTCGTGGTTCTCCGGGACGTCCGCGAGAAGATCTGGCGCGAGGACGGGTCCCGCGCCAGTTCCACGGCGCTCAGGCCGCCTTCGCAGGCTGTCTGCGGACGCGCCCGTTGCGCAGCAGGGCGCCCGAGTGCACGTTGGTGGGCTTGTCGTCCTCGATCGTGAGCTCGCCGTTGACCAGCACATAGCGGTAGCCGCTGCCGCGGTTGGTCGCGCGGTACTCGTCGCCGGGCAGGTCCTGCACGAACTCCGGGAAGGTGTAGGCGAGCTTCCCGTAGTCGTAGACGATGATGTCCGCGGCCGCCCCTTCGCGCAGCGTGCCGCGATCGCGGAATCCGGCGCAGAAGGCGGGAAGCGAGCTCAGGCGCCAGTGCGCTTCCTCGAGCGAGATCAGCTTGTGCTCGCGCACGTAGTCCGCGATCAGTTCCGTGCCGTAGCTGCCGCAGGTCAGGTACTTCAGGTGTGCGCCACCATCGGAGAGCCCCGGGATGATGTAGGGATTGTCGAGCAGTTCCTTGACGCCCGCGAGCGTGGTGTCGAACTGCCGTGTCTCGAAGATCGTCCTCAGCCCGTCGGCCAGCACGATGTCGCAGACCACGTCGATCACGTGCCGCCCGGTCGTTTCCGCGATCTCGCTGAGGCGCTGGCCTTCACAGGACTTCCATTGCTCGCTGAAGCTGCGGTGCAGGCGCGTGTCGGGGATCGCGTCGATGAACATGTACTTGAGCGGCAGCGCGCGCAGCTTCTCGCGCACGGCCGGATCGGCGAAGTTCGCGAGCTTCTGTTCGCGCGGCACGTCGGGGCCGACGAAGGCGTTCCAGTCGCTCCACAGGTCGAAGTAGTCGAAGGTGAAGATCAGCGGCGGGTCCTGCGTGATGCCCTGGCCGTAGATCCTGAGACCGCGCTCGTGGCAGTTCGTGAACCAGTCGAGCAGGTGGCGGCGGATCCCGGCGCCCATCTCGTCGCCGGAGGGCACCACGGCCTGCCACAGGATGGGCGCCCCGCTCGCCGCCGCCAGCGCTTCCCACTCGGGCGGCGGCGTGAGCCCCATCGACAGCGCGATGAAGCCCTCGCCGCGCTCGCCGAGCACCTCGGCCATGCGCATGCGCGTCTCGGGCCACATCACGTCGGTGGGGAAGGGCGTGCCGTCGAAGTCGTTCTGGGCCGCGCCGCCGACGGTGCCGGCCTGCGGCTGGCCGGGAGTGCCCAGGCACTGCGCCGAGAAGCCGCAGGCGCCGGCGTCCATCGCCTCGTGCAGCAGGCGCGCCATCTCGGCGTGCTCGGCCTCGGTCGGCATGCGCCCGGACTTGGCGTCCTCGAAGCCCATCGCGGCGATCATCAGCGGGTTCAGCCCCACGTAGGGCAGCACGTTCAGGCTCTTGGGCGCGCGGTCCATGCTGTCGAGGTACTCGGGGTAGGTGGTCCAGTCCCAGGGCAGCGCCGTCTCCAGCGTCACCAGCGGGATCGCCTCGACCTTGGTCATGGACTTCATTGCGCGGTCGCGCAGCTCCGGCGCCATCGGCGCAAAGCCGAAGCCGCAGTTGCCGAGCACCACCGAGGTCACGCCGTGGAAGCCCGAGGTGGAGAGGTAGGGATCCCAGAAGACCTGCGCGTCGTAGTGCGTGTGCAGGTCGATGAAGCCGGGCGCGACCACCAGTCCGTCGGCGTCGATCACGCGCCGGGCGCGCGGGTTCGCGATCTTGCCCATGCGCGTGATCACGCCGTCCCGGATGCCGATGTCACCCTTCCAGCGCGGATTGCGCGCGCCGTCCACGATCATGCCGTTCCTGATGACGATGTCGAATTCCTGCACGAGACCCTCCTTCGCAATTATTTGTGAACAGTGTTAAGTAAACGCCGTCAGGTTAAACTGCGTCGCGTCGGGCCGTCAAGCACGCCGGCCGACGAGCACTTCCGCCCCCAGCCACGGAGAAGCGCGATGCCCGCACCCGCCCGTCCCGCCCGCGGACGCCCGCTGCTCTCGCACGACCGGATCGTGGACACGGCGCTGGAACTGCTGCACGGGCTGGCGCTGAAGGAACTGACGATGCGGCGGCTGGCGCAGGCGCTGGACACGACGCCGGCGGCGCTATACGGCTATTTCCGCAGCCAGGAGGAACTGTTCGCCGCCGTGGCCACGCGCGTCGTGCGCGGCATCGAGCTGGGCGCCCTGGAGGAGGTGGCGGACTGGCGCGAGCGGCTGCGGCTGTGGGCGCGCGCAGTGCGCTCGCGCCAGCTCGAGTTCGCGAGCACGGTCGCGATGGTGCAGATCAGCCCGCACATTCCCGCCAGCTGGTTCGAGGTCACCGCCCCGCTGCTGCGCGCGCTGGAGATGGCCGGCCTGTCCGGCAAGGCCCTGATCGACACCGCGCGCTGTTTCTCGCGCATCGTCTACGGCTCGATACTCACCGAGCTTGCGCAGGATCCCTACCTGTTGCAGTGCGAGCGCGCCGAGGCCGGCGCCGCCCTCGAGCACCTGACGCCGTCCGCTGCCGGGCAGGTCGCGGCGATCCTGCCCTACCTCGGGGTGCAGGACAACGACGCGCTGTTCGAGATGACCATCGACTGTGCGTTGCGCGGCATTGCCGCGGGACTGCCGCCACCGGCGTGAGCGCTGCGGTCGTCAAAGCGTCTTCGCCTGACCATGCCGCGTGTCCGATACGTCCCCGATGCTATATCCTGAAACGCCTGACCCAGAGAGATGGATGGATTCATGCAAATACCACTGCAGATCACGGTTCGCGACATGGAACATTCGGAAGCGCTGGAGGCGCGCATCCGCAGCAAGGCGCAAAAGCTGGAGGAATTCTTTGCCCACATCGTGTCCTGTCACGTGGTCGTGGAAATGCCGCACCGCCACCACCAGCAGGGCAAGCAGTTCAACGTGCGTATCGACATCGGCGTGCCCGGCAACACGATCGTCCTGAACCGCCACCAGGCGGAAGATGTCTACGTGGCCCTGCGCGATGCCTTCGATGCGGCCAAACGCCAGCTCCAGGAATATTCGCGCGTGATGCGCGGTGACGTGAAGACGCATGCCGCGCGGCGCCCTGACGCCGGGAGCGAGGGCGCCGCACCCGAATAGCGCGGCCCCACGGCATCGGATCGCCTCCTCATGTCGGAACAGGCACTGGTCCACCTTCTCCTGCTGCTCGGCACCGGCGTCGCGGTCGTGTTCTGCTTCCAGCGCCTGCGCATTCCGACCAGCCTGGGTTACCTGCTGGTCGGATTGATACTCGGGCCGCATACCGCCGGCCCGGCGCTGCAGACCGCGCCGATCCAGGCGCTGGCGGAGTTCGGCATCGTGTTCCTGCTGTTCACCGTGGGGCTGAACTATTCGCTGCCGCAGATCCACGCGCTGCGCAACACGGTGCTCACGCTGGGCACGGCGCAGGTCGGGTTGACGACGCTCGTCGTCGGCCTGCTCGCGTATTTCGTGCTGGGCCTGCCGGCGGCAACCGCCTTCGTGATCGGCGCCGTGTTCGCGCAGTCCTCCACCACCGTCATCAGCAACCAGTTGATCGCCCAGGGCGAGGAAAACAGCCGGCACGGACGTCTCGGCGTGGCGATGTCGGTGTTCCAGGACGTGACCGCGGTGCCGCTGCTGATCCTGATCCCGGTGTTCGGCGCCGCCGCCGGATTCACCACGGTGCTCGGTGACATCGCGCTGGCGCTGGCCAAGGCCGTGCTGGCCTTCGTCGTGGTGCTGTACGGCGGGCGCTGGCTGTTGCGGCCCCTGTTTCATTACGTGGCCGGGCAGCGCTCGCCCGAACTGTTCACGCTGACCGTGCTGCTGGTGTCGCTCGCCGCGGGCTGGGCCACCAGCAAGCTGGGCCTGTCGATGGCCTTTGGCGCCTTCCTCGCCGGCATGATGCTCGGCGAAACCGAGTTCAGGCACCAGGTCGAGGCCACGATCCGTCCGTTCCGCGACGTGCTGCTCGGGCTCTTTTTCGTCGGCGTCGGCATGCTGATCGATCCGATGGTGCTGCCGGGCATCTGGCACTGGGTGCTGACCGGCACCGCCGTGCTGCTGCTCAGCAAGATCCTGCTGGTCGCGCAGGTCGTGCGCTGGTCCGGCGTCGATCCGCTCACCGCCTGGAGCACCGCGCTGCTGCTGGCGGTCGGCGGCGAGTTCGGCTTCGCGGTGCTGTCGATTTCGCTCGGCGATGGGGCCATCGACAGCCACACCGGGCAGATCGTGCTGTACTCGGTGCTGCTCTCGATCATCGTTGCCCCGTTCCTGATCCGCTACAACCACGCTATCGCGACCTGGCTCTCGCCCGCGGTGAGCGCGGCAGTGAAGCCGGGCGTGCCCGGCGCCAGCGCGGAGCAGGCCGACAAGCTCGATGAGCACGTGGTCATCTGCGGCTATGGCCGCATGGGCCAGAGTGTCGGCAATTTCCTGGAGGAGGAGGGCATCCCCTACGTGGCGCTGGATCTCGACTCGGATCGCGTGCGCGAGGCGCACCTCGCGGGAGAGCCGGTGTTCTATGGCGATGCCAGCGACGGCAGCGTGCTCGACGCGCTCGGCATCGCGCGGGCGCGGCTGGTGGTGATCAGCCACAACGATTTCGCCGCCGCGCGCCGCATCCTGCATCACGTGCGCTGCCAGCGCCCCGAGCTGCCGGTGATGGTGCGCACCACCGACGAGACGCGTGTCGAGGAGTTGCGCGCGGCCGGCGCCACCGAGGTCATCCCCGAGACGCTCGAAGCCAGCCTGATGGTGGCGTCCACCACGCTGCTGCTGCTGGACGTGCCGCTGGTGCGCGTGGTGCAGAAAGTGCGCGAACAGCGCAACAGCCACTACCGGCTGCTGCGCGAGTCCTTCGCCGGCCACGGCGGGCTCTTCGGCGAGATGGTGGAACGGCAGGATCGCCTGCGCACGGTGGCGCTGCCCGCGCGCTCGGCCAATGCGGGACAGCCGCTGGCATCCGTCATGAACGATGGCATCGTCGTCACCGCGCTGGTGCGCGAGGGAGTGCGGCGGCTGAACCCCGATGCGCAAACGCTCATGGCGGGCGAGGACATCCTGGTGCTTTTCGGATCGCCCGAGGACCTGGATCGCGCGGAACGCGCATTGCTGCGGTGAGCCGGAGCGGACTGCAATGAACGCGCCTGCGCTGGGCGACGCGCTGGCGCTGCACCGCGCCGGCCGGCTGTCCGAGGCCGAGGCGGGCTATCGCGCGATCATCGCGGCCGCAGCCGACGC
>JAKJFB010000729.1 GCA_022705125.1 Pseudomonadota bacterium | reverse complement strand
GACGATGCGCTTGGCGCGGCCCAGGCCGGTGAAGTAGGCGTTGCCGTGGCTGGAGCGGCGCGAGCCGTCCATCACGTACAGCCCGCCGGAGGCGTAGCCGCAGCGCGCGAGCAGCGCCTCGACGCGCGCGCGCAGCGACTGGTCGGCGAGCGGCTCGAAGCGGTTGAACAGCGGCGCGATGAATACCGGGTAGACCCACAGCATCAGCAGTTGGAAGCCCGACCACGCCGCCCAGACCCAGACCCACCACCATTGCCCGCCGTGCGCCATCAGCCACAGCGCCAGCGCCAGCAGCGGCAGACCGAGCGCGGCCCCGAGCAGCGTGCCCTTGACCAGATCACTCGCGAACAGCACCGGCGTCGTGCGGTTGAAGCCGTGGCGCGCCTCGATCACGAACACCCGCCAGAGCTTCAGCGGCAGCACCAGCAGGCTGCCGATCGCGATCGCCGAGCCGATCACCGCGACGCCGGTCGCGGTCTCGCCCCAGCCGAAGCCGCGCCAGGCTGCATCGAGCGCCGCGAAGCCGCCGCCGAGCGTCCAGCCGAGCAGCACCAGCGTGTCGACGGCCAGCGCCAGCAGGCCGAAGCGCGTGCGTTCGAGCGTGTAGTCGGCCGCGCGCCGGTGCGCGGCGAGCGGAATGTCGGCCGCGAAGGCCGGCGGCACCTGCTCGCGGTGGGCGCGCACGTGGCGCAGCTGGCGCAGCGCCAGCCAGATCTGCAGCGCCAGCGCCGCGGACAGCAACAGCAGGAAAATCAGCGTAGACTCGCGCATTCGCCGGAAAGGCCGTGTGGGACACCGGTCCCGAGCGTAGCCCGCGCCCCGCGCACGCGGCAACCGGCCCCTGCCCCCGCCGAGAAGCCGCGCCATGACGCCCAATCCCGAGCACCTGATCTGGATCGATCTGGAGATGACCGGACTCGATCCGGACAGCGACTGCATCATCGAGATCGCCACGATCGTCACCGACAACGCGCTGAACGTGCTGGCCGAAGGCCCGGTGTTCGCGATCCACCGCGCCGACGACGTGCTGAACGGCATGGACGAGTGGAACACGCGCCAGCATGCGAAGTCGGGACTGAGCGCGCGCGTGCGCGCCAGCAGCATCAGCGCCGCCGCGGCCGAGCAGGCGACGCTCGACTTCCTCGCCGGCTGGGTGCCGAAGGGCAAGTCGCCGATGTGCGGCAACAGCATCTGCCAGGACCGGCGCTTCCTCGCGCGCGGCATGCCGGCGCTGGAGGCGTGGTTCCACTACCGCAACCTCGACGTGAGCACGCTGAAGGAGCTTGGCAAGCGCTGGTTCCCGGAGCGCGTCAAGGGCTTCCAGAAGGGCAACGCCCACTTGGCGCTCGATGACATCCGCGAATCGATCGCCGAACTGCGCTTCTACCGCGAGCGTCTGTTCGTGAGCGACTGAACGATCCGCGCCCGCCTGCAAGGCGCTGTCTCCACGGC
>JAKJFB010000728.1 GCA_022705125.1 Pseudomonadota bacterium | reverse complement strand
CGCGCATGGTCGCGCACGAGGGTCGCGAGCTTGCCCGAGTTGCCCTGGCCCGGGCGCAGCCGCGCGTGGACGAGCGGGCCGAAACGCGTCTCCGAGACAAACCACTCGCCGCCATCGGAAGGGTGCAACGCGATGGCCTGCGCCGGGCAAAACCGCGCGCACACGCCACAGCCTTCGCAGGCCGGCGGGTCCACACGGCAGGTCGCGCTGCCGTGGGAGTTGACCGGTCCCGTCGCCGAGATGGCTTCGAAGCGGCACAGCTCCTCGCAACGACCGCAGCCCGTGCATTTCTCGGGATCGATAGTGGCGCGCTGGCCGCTCGTAAACGCGGTGCGCTCCTGCAATCGGGGCGAGAGCAACAGCTCAAGATTCGAGGCGTCGACGTCGCAATCGGCGAGCGTGGGGGCGCCGGCCAGCGCGGCGAGCGAGGCGGTCACGGAGGTTTTCCCCGTGCCGCCTTTTCCGCTGAGCACCACCAGTTCAAAAATGGGAGATTCGTTTGTCATGAGAGCGATCGGGCAACGCGTGAAGACGGCGCACGCGTCTATGCACGCGCGTAGAGCTCCGCCGTGAGGCGGTCCGCGAGGCGGGCAAACACCGTGCGCAGCGCCGGCAGCGCTTCGGAGGCGAGCCGGCCATGCGAATAGGCACGGGCAATGGCGATGTCGTCGGGGATCTCTGCGAGGACGGGCACGCCGGCCTGCCGGCACAGGGCATGCGTCTCGGACTGCCCCGGCTGGGCGCGGTTGATCACCACACCGCAGGGGACCGAGAGCGACTGCGCCACTTCGAGCGCGAGCGCCAGATCGTGCAGGCCGAAGGGCGTAGGCTCGGTGACGAGCACGAGATAATCGCAATCGCGCACGATCTCGATCATCGGGCACGAGGTGCCCGGCGGCGCGTCGAGGATCGTCCAGTCGGCCGACGGCGCGGCCTGTTTGGCCAGGCGGATGACGGGCGGACTCGTGGCCACGCCGACGTCGAGCGTGCCGGAGACGAAGTGCACGGGCCCGGCCGAGCCGAGGCGGATGACGCCTATCGGCTGGGGCGTTTCCGTGATGGCGCCGGCCGGGCAGACGCGCGCACAGCCGCCGCAACTGTGGCACAGCTCTTCGTAGACCAGCGTGCGGGCAGGCAGGGCAGCGATGGCGTTGAACTGGCAGAACTCGGCGCAGGCGCCGCAATGCGTGCACCGTTCGGGATCGAGCCGGGGCACGAGCCGGTCGGCGCGGCGCTCCTCACTCAGCGTGGGGTTGAGAAACAAGTGCCCGTTGGGCGCCTCGGCATCGCAATCCACATAGGTCACCGTCTGGCCGAGACCTGCGAGGGTGACGGCCAGATTGGTGGCGACGGTGGTCTTGCCGGTGCCGCCCTTTCCGCTGGCTACGGCGATGTGCATCGAACGTCTCCGATTCAGGGAGACCATCTTCCACCACGACGGTCTCCTGCTCATGATCGA
>JAKJFB010000727.1 GCA_022705125.1 Pseudomonadota bacterium | reverse complement strand
TGTTCCTGTTCAGCACCGCCGCGGCCGATGGCACGATGGCGCCGACCGAGCACGCGCTGCTGCGCCTGATCGCCGCGCGCATCGGTTTTTCCGACGCGGCCTTCGAGCAGATGCTGCGCATGTTCAGCGCGCAGGACCATTTCTCGGACGCCCCGGGCGCCGCGCCGTCCTCGCGCTCGCTGGCCGATGCCTACGCGGCGCTCGGCGTGGCAGAGTCGGCCAGCGATACCGAGGTGAAGAAGGCCTGGCGCCGCCTGATGAGCCAGTACCACCCCGACAAGCTGATCGCCGAGGGCATGCCCGAGGACATGGTGAAGATGGCCACCGAGCGCACGCAGGAAATACAGAGCGCCTGGGAGCAGGTGCGCAAGGCGCGCGGGCTCTGAGCACGGCGGCACGACCACGACTACAAATGAGGATCATGGCATGGAAGGCGTGCTGAACTGGGGCGTGGAACTGATCCTGCTGATCCAGCAGAACCGCACGCCGCTGCTCGATGAATTCTTTCGCGCCATCACGACGCTCGGCGGCCAGGCGCACATCTACATCGTGCCCTTCGTGATCTGGAGCCTGAGCTACCGCGCCGGCTCGCGCATGCTGCTCACGCTGTTGCTGTCGGCCTTCGTGAACTTTGCCCTCAAGGACGTCTTCGCGCAGCCTCGCCCCTTCGACCTCGAACCGCGCATCGGGCCGGATCGCGAGTTCGGCTTCGGCGCGCCCAGCGGCCACGCGCAGCACACCCTGATCGAATGGGGCCTGATCGCGGCGTGGGTCGGGCGGCGCTGGTTCAGCGTGCTCGCGGTGCTGCTGATCGTGCTGATCGGCTTCTCGCGCGTCTACCTCGGCGTGCACTTTCCGACCGACGTGCTCGCGGGCTGGGCGCTCGGCACAGCGCTGCTGTGGCTGCACCTGCGCCATGCCGATGCGATTGCATCGCGTCTCGCCGCGGCCGGCTTCGCGGCGCAGATGGCCACGGCGGCCGCGTGCTCGGCGCTGTTCGTCGCGTTCTACCTGCTGCTGCCGCGCACACCCTACCTGGTGGGCGTGGGCGGGCTCTTCCTCGGCGCCGCCGCGGGCATTGCGCTGTGCCGGCGCTGGCTGCGCGCGCCCGAGGGCGGTGCGATCTGGCAGCGCGCGCTGCGCTACGTGCTCGGCATCGCGGTGCTGCTGACATGGCTCGCGCAGTCCGGCAAATGGGTTCCGGAGCAGCACGAACTGGCGTGGTACGCGATCGTGTACGCCAACAACGCGATTGCCGGACTCTGGCTCACCTTCGGTGCGCCGGCGCTGTTCCAGGCGGTGCGTCTGACGCGGGGCGTGGGTCCGGCTTCAGCCGGACAGTTGTCCGAATGAATTCGGACCCACGAGCGGCTGTCCGGCTGAAGAGGGTGTCGCAAAACCCCCTCTCTGTCACTGATTTTGGCTACGATGGATCCAACGGATTGGAGCCGGCAATGCCC
>JAKJFB010000726.1 GCA_022705125.1 Pseudomonadota bacterium | reverse complement strand
GACCGCGCTGATGGGCAAGGCCTTCGCCGCCTACAATGCCGAATACGCCCGGCTCGACGCCGCGGCGCTGACGGATCCCGGGCTTGTGCGTCTGCCGCCCGACGCCAAGCCCGCCGTGGTCACGCGCCTGCGCAAGAACTACGCGCTCGACCGCGCGCGCTACTTCATCCCGCTCGCCACGCGCACCAACCTCGGTCTCGTGCAGTCCTCGCGCATGTGGGCGACGACGGTCAAGCACCTCGACTCGCTGCCGCACCCCGAGGCGCGCGCCGCAGCCAAGCTCATCCGCGACGAGCTCCTCAAACAGTCGCCGCGGCTCATGCGTCACAGCTTCGCGGAAAAATCCTATCAAGCGCAGGCCGCTCAGGAGCTGGCTGCTTCCTTGCAACTCGGCCTCACCCGGCTCTCGACCGCTCCGCTCGCCGACGAAGTCTGGGTGCACGTCGAACGCGCCACGCCACCGTGGCTCGCCGAGACGCAGCCGCTCTCCGAGGCGCTCCGTCACCGCGCCAATCGTTACGGCTACCAAGGCACCGCGACCCGGCGCATGCGCGTGAGCTTTGCCTGGAATAACATGGCGCTCGCCGAGCTGCGCGACCTCAACCGCCACCGCACCGGCCACCGCTTCACGCCGCTCATCCAAGCGGGTTTTTACCTGCCGCCGGAGATCAAGCACACCGCCCACCAGCCGCTGCTCGACGAGCAGGCGGCCCTGACCCGCGAGCTGATGCAACGTGGCTCCCCGGCCTACGTTTATTCGCTTTTGCTGGGTGCGCAGACTCCCTTCGAGCACAGCACCCACGCCGACAAGTTCATCTACGAGGCCGAGCTGCGCACCGGCATGGGCGCGCATTTCCGCTATGCGGAGCACCTGAGCGCGGTCCTTCACGCCTTCTTTCAACAAGTGCCCGAGGCCCGTGAATGGGTCGTCGAGGGCACCGCCGAACCGGAATAAAACAATTGCGGCCTCCTCCCTGCCGTCCATGCTGTTTTTGAAGAATGAACCGCGCTTGCGCAGTCATCATCACTGTCGGGGGATTGCTGGTAGCGACGTGCGCGTTCGCCGGCGAGGGAGGGCCGGCGGCATTGACTGCGCGCAGCCAGCTTTGGCGGCCTGCCACGCAAGTCGTGCTGACGACACGGCGCATCCAATACCCGGTGGTTTCCGTTGCCACGCGCGTCGTCACGCTGCCCCGCGCTCAGGCGTTTGCGCCAACCGTGCGCACCTACGTTGTGCGCGCCGCACAGGCGGGACCTGTCGTCGCACTACCCGTGCGGACCGAAAAACTCTTGGCTGATCAGGACGAGACAACCGCGCCCAAGTCATGAGCCGATTCCGCGTCCTTCAGTTCAACATGCAGTTCGGCCAGGTCTGGGACGAAGCCAATCCCGACCGCGCGCCCATCCGCCTCGAATCGACGATTACCGAGATTCGCCGCCATGATGCCGACATCGTGATGCTCCAGGAAGTCGA
>JAKJFB010000725.1 GCA_022705125.1 Pseudomonadota bacterium | reverse complement strand
TCACGCCGGAGTTGATCGCGCGCGAGAAACCCGATGCGGTCGTGGCCGCCGTGGGCGCGCGCCGCGAATCGCCGGCGCTGCCGGGCATCGAGCTGCCGCATGTACTGAACGGCGACGACATCCGCGCGATGATCACCGGGGAAGGGGGCGAGGGCGGCGGGCCGAAGCTCGGCCCCGTGGTCGGCACGCTGCTGAAACTCGGCAAGCTCGTCGGCATCCTGGGCAGGCCCGACTGGATGCGCGAGTTGAGCCGCGTCTGGATGCCGATGGGCAAACGCGTGGTGATGATCGGCGGCGGGCTGGTCGCCATCGAACTGGCCGAGTTCCTCGCCGAGCGCGGGCGCAAGGTCACGATCCTCGAGGAAGGCAAGGTCTTCGGCGCCGGCCTGATGCTGGTGCGGCGCTGGCGCAACATCTCCGATTGCCGCAAGCTCGGCGTGGAGATGCTGGCCGAGGCCACGCTCGTGCGAATCGATGCCGGGAGTCTGGTTTACCGCAACGCCAACGGCCAGGAACGGCGCATCGCCGCGGACCAGGTGATCATCACCTCGGGTGCGACGGCGAATCCCGGGCCCGCCGAGCGCATGCGCAGTGCCGGCGTGCCGGTGCACGAGATCGGCGATTGCGCGGGCATGGCGTATATCGACGGCTCGGTGCGCGCGGGCTTCGATCTGGCGATGCGGTTGTAGGTCCGGCTTCAGCCGGACGATGTCCGGGCAAATCCGGACCCACGGGACAATCGTCCGAATGAATTCGGACCCACAAATCGAGGAGCCCGGCATGAAGGCAGCGGTTTTTCAGGGTGTCGGCCTCATCGAGACCCGCACGGACCTGGCGCGACCGCGGCCGGGCCCCGGCGAGGTACTGATACAGGTCGCCTCCTGCGGCATCTGCGGCAGCGATCTGCACATCTACCGCCTCGACTCGCCGTCGGCGCGCGAGATGTACGCGGGCACGCTGCGTGTCGATGCAGACGGGAAGCGCATCATCGGCCACGAATACGCGGGCGTGATCGCGGAGATCGGCCCGGGGGTCGAGGGCTATGCGCCGGGCGATCGCGTGGTGGGTGTTACCGGTGGCGGCGGCATGGCCGAGTACGTGCCGGTGCCGGCAAATCCGTTTCAGCTCGCGCGCATTCCCGCGGGCGTCTCCTTCGAGGAGGCCGCGACCACGGAGCCGCTGGCCGACAGCCTGCAACTGGTGCGCAAGGCGGCTATTGCCGCGGGCGAGAACGTCGTGGTGTTCGGCGTGGGCATCATCGGGCTCGGCGTGATCCAGGCGCTGCGTGCGGTGGCGCCGCAGGTCGGACGCATCGTCGCGGTGGACGTGTCGGCGTCGCGGCTTGCGAAAGCGCTGGAAGTCGGCGCCAGCGACGTGATCGATGCAGCCGCCGAGGACGTGGTGGAAGCCACCGGGCGGGCCTGCGGGGTGCTGCGCACCGAGTATCCGCGCATGGACACGCCGGACGTCGCGGTCGTG
>JAKJFB010000724.1 GCA_022705125.1 Pseudomonadota bacterium | reverse complement strand
ACCCGCCACGACAACGGCCCTCAGCCGGCGTCGCCGCCCTGGCGCGCGGCCTGCGCGGCCTGCTCCGTGAGCAGATCGTGCGCGCGCTTGATCACGTAGGCATGGATAGCCTCCACGTCCTCCCTGCCGAACACCTGGGCGAAGCCGACCATGCCCTTCTGGTGGCGCAGCCCCCCGCGCACGATCGCATCGAACTCGGCGTGCGTCGCGGCCGAGGCATAACGCAGGTCGGGCACCACGCCGCCACCCACCGCGCCGTCGCCATGGCAGGCAAAGCAGCGCGCCGCATACAGCGTTTTGCCGCGCGCCACCTGCCCGGGTGTCGCGGCGAGCGGCGGCGGCGCGAGCGCCCGTGCCGCCGCGACCGGTTCGGGCAACTGCTGCCTGCCATCCAGCGCGTACACCAGCAGCCGGCTGCGGTTCACGGAACCCGCCATCTGCGCCACGCGCCCGCCGGCGAGCGGCAGCCCGCCACCCCAGCCGACCACGACCGCGACGTACTGCTCGCCGTCGACGGCATATGTCATCGGCGCCGCCACCACGCCGGTCTGCACCGGCGCGGCCCACAGGCGCTCGCCGGTGTCGGCGCGATAGGCCACGAACTCGCCGCGCGCACTGCCCTGGAACACCAGGTCACCCGCCGTGCTGAGCACGCCGCCGTTGAACGGCGCGCCCTGCTCGACGCGCCAGGCTTCCCTGCGCGCCACCGGATCCCAGGCGACCAGGTGGCCCTGCACCAGTTTCAGCACTTCGGCAGCCGCCGCCGGATCCTCGGGCAGCCCGGCCGCCTCGACGTCGACGCCCGTGTTCCACAGCCCGGGCTCGAACGCGAACTTGTCGTCATGCTTGTAGACGAAGGGGATTTCCTGCACCGGGATATAGACCAGCCCGGTGCGCGGACTGAAGCTCATCGGGTGCCAGTTGTGCGCGCCGTGCGGTGACGGGAACACCAGCGCCTCCTTGCCGACGTAGCGCGCCTGCGCGTTGGGGACCGGGCGACCGTTGGCGTCGATCCCCTCGGCCCAGGTCTGGTAGGCATAGGCATCGCCCGAGAGAAACTCCCCGGTCGCGCGATCGAGCACGTAGAAGAAGCCGTTCTTCGGCGCCTGCATGACGACGCGGCGCTTGCCTTCCGGATAGTTCAGGTCGGCCAGCATGATCGGCTGCGTCGCCGTGTAGTCCCACGTTTCGCCGGGCGTGGTCTGGTAGTGCCACTTGTACTTGCCGGTGTTGGGATCGAGCGCGACGATGGAGGAGAGGAACAGGTTGTCGCCGCCGCCGGGGCTGCGCACGCGCGGGTTGTAGGGGCCGCCGTTGCCGGTGCCGAGATAGATGCGGTTCAACTCCGGATCGAAGGTGATCCCGTTCCACACCGTGCCGCCGCCACCGCCGACTTTCCAGTATTCGCCGCCCCAGGTCTTCGCCGCCATTTCCATGACCGGATCGCCCGCGTGCTCCGCCGGGTTGCCGGGGGTGGTGTGGAAACGCCACAGC
>JAKJFB010000723.1 GCA_022705125.1 Pseudomonadota bacterium | reverse complement strand
GCTCATGCCGACAGGCCGCGGGCGCCGCCGGCCTTGACGCGCTCGTAGCCTTCGAGGGCGAGCGCGCGGCTCGCAGCGAAATCGACGAGCGGCTCCGGATAGTTGATGCCGGAGTGGTAGCCGACGCGCGCGGCCTCGGCGGCCGGCAGCGCCCACGGGGCGTGCAGGTATTTGTCGGGCACCGGATCGAGCTCGGGCAGCCAGCGGCGCACGTAGGCACCGTCGCCGTCGTACTGCTCGCCCTGGCGCACCGGGTTGAACACGCGGAAGTACGGCGCGGCATCGACGCCGCAGCCGGCCGTCCACTGCCAGCCGAGGCTGTTCGAGGCGAGGTCGGCATCGACGAGGGTGTCCCAGAACCAGCGCGCGCCCTCCTGCCACGGGATGCGCAGGTTCTTGGTCAGGAAGGAGGCGACCATCATGCGCACGCGGTTGTGCATCCAGCCGGTGGTCCAGAGCTCGCGCATGCCGGCATCGACCAGCGGATAGCCGGTGCGCCCGTGCTGCCACGCGGCGAGCGGACGCGCATAGTCCTCGGCCCAGGGGTATTCCGCGAAGCGCGCCTGCAGCGGCTGATCGGCACTCTGCGGCCAGTGCCAGAGCACGTAGATCGCGAACTCGCGCCAGGCCAGCTCGCGCAGGAAGCTCTCGCCGCCGTGCGATTCGAGCGGCTGGTTGCCGCAGCGCGCGCCGATCGCGGCCCAGACCTGACGCGGCGACAGCTCGCCGAAGTGCAGGTGCGGCGACAGCCGCGACACGCCCGGCCGGCCCGGGAGGTTGCGGGCGCTGTCGTAGTCGATCCAGATGCCGTCGAGAAAGGCCGCGAGCCGCGCACGCGCGCCGGCCTCGCCCGGCGTCCAGGCCTCGCGCAGGCCCTTGTCCCACGGGATCGACGGCAGCAGGCCGAGTTCAGCGAGGGCCAGCGACGGCGTGCGCAGCGCCGGCCCCGGCAGCGCGGCCGGTTCCGGCAGCGGCCGCGGCTGCTCCATGCGCGCGACCGCCTTCCAGTACGGCGTGAACACGCGGTACGGCTCGCCGCTGCCGTTCATGACCGCCCAGGGCTCGTGCAGCACGTTGCCGTCGAAGCTCTCGGCGCGGATGCCCTGCTCGCGCAGCGCGCGCTTGAGGCCGGTGTCGCGCGCGACCGGCGCCGGCTCGTACAGGCGGTTCCAGTAGACGGCCGTCGCGCCGGTCTCGCGGATCAGCGCCTGCAGCGCCTCGCGCGTCGGTCCGCGGCGGATCACCAGCGGCACGCCCTTGCGCGCCAGTGCCTCGCCGAGCGCCGTGAGCGAATGCTGCAGCCACCAGCGGCTGGCGGCACCCGGCGCCCAGGGCGCCTCCTCGTCCGGGGCGTGGATGAAGACCGGCAGCACGCGTTCATGCTCGCGACAGGCGGCGCTCAGCGCGGGGTTGTCGGCGAGGCGCAGGTCGCGCCGGAACCAGACGAGGGCGGTACTCATGGCAGGAACGGGCTCCGTGGGCGGGTCGGCGGGGACCCGC
>JAKJFB010000722.1 GCA_022705125.1 Pseudomonadota bacterium | reverse complement strand
TCACCGCGTTCGGCTCGGCGAAGAGCGCGAGCTGCAGGTTGAGGTCGACGAGCTGCTGGCCGTCGTCCATCGCCTTCAGCACGATGTCCCAGTCGGCCTTGCGCTCCTGCAGGTCGGGCAGGAAGCGCGCCATGTAGCTGGTGGCGTTCGTGGTGGCGCGGGCGGCCTTGAGGAAGGCCCAGTTGCGGGTGGCCTCGGCGTCGAGCACGTGCACGCCCAGCGTGAGCAGGAACGGGCAGGGGTACTGCAGCGTGCCCTGGTAGAGGTCGCCGATCAGGCTGCCGGCGTTCCACAGCGCGAAGCGCGGCGGGAAGGCGCGCACCGACATCAGGCGAAGCTCGGTTTGCAGGTCGGCGGCCGGATTGGCGAGGCCGATGCCCTGGCGGTCGATGCGCAGACGCGTGGCCCGGTCGATCACCTGGTCGCGCAGCTCGCGCCCGTCGTCGTAGGTGAGCGGGATGGCGTCGCCGGTTTGCCGGTGCGGGTCGAGCAGCGCGGAGACCCAGTTGATCAGGTCCTCCGCCGTCCACGAACGGGACGGGAAGCCGGCGGCGTGCAGCGTGGCCCGGATCCCGTCGCGCAGCAGCAGCAACTCCTCCAGGCGCGAGAGATTCTCCGGGCTGCCGGGCAGCGAGATGCTGACCACCAGCCGGTAGTCGCGGAACAGGTAACTCTGTGCGGGGAGCAGCGATGTCCGGCTGCCCTGCAGGTAGTGCCCGGCACGACGCCGGGCCATGGTGCGGTGGATGTTGGTGTGCCTGCCGGCGCGGCCGAGGGTGTCGAGCTCCGGGACGATCTCGTCGGCCAGACGCAGGTTCGCGTAGCGCGCCAGCGGTGCACGGATCGCGGGGCTCGCGTACAGGTGGAACTGGATGCCCGTGCCGGGCGGAGAGGCCGCGTAGAGCGCGGTCAGCACGCGCGCCATCTCTTCGTCGGCGCCGGATTGCGGACGCAGTTCCAGGCAGAAGCCCAGCGCGTCGAGATTGACGAAGACCTGGCGGTCCGCGATCCAGGCGCGGTACGGCAGCCACTCGGAGAACGCGGCGGCGTCCTCGCCGCGCGATGCGGGGCCGGACTTGGGCACGCGGATCAGGTCCGCGGGCTTCGCGCCCTTCAGCACGGACTCCAGATCGGTCAGCAGGCTGCGCCACATCGCTCAGGGCTCCTGGGTCGCGCCACTACCGGGCAGCAGTCCCGTGCGCGAAGGAAAGCGATCGGGAGCTGTCTCTGTGGACGACGCGGGCTCGCTCGCCGGTGACGGGCCGGATGCAGGTGCCGCGGACGGGATGGGAGGCCGGACCGCATCGACTCGCTGTCGATTCGCCGGAATGACGCGTTCGATCAGCCAGCGGCCGGTGTCGACCAGCACGTGCACCACCGAGGCCTCGTGCAGGTCGCCGTCGGCGTCCTCCCAAGGCGCGATCCACAGGCGCAGCACGCGCGGCTGGGAGCGGAGTGCCGATGGCGGTGCGCCAAGCCCCGGAGCGGCTGTGGATGCCGAG
>JAKJFB010000721.1 GCA_022705125.1 Pseudomonadota bacterium | reverse complement strand
TGCACTTCATAGGGGATCAGCGTTGCGCCGGCCTCCTCGTTCAGGCGCACTTTCGCGCTGCCCCTGACCGAGCCGGCAATGCCGCCGTTGCCGTCCAGGATGAGCGTGTAACCGTAGGGCGGATCGAGATCAGCCAGCGATACCGCGCCCTTGAAGCGCGCGCCGATCGGGCCGACCTTCACCTCCACCGTCGCGGTGAAGCGATCATCCGCCACCTTTTCCAGGCTCTGGCAGCCCGGGATGCTGGCGCGCAGGATCTCGGGGTCGTTCAGCGCTTCCCAGACTCGCGCGCGCGGGGCAGCAATGCGCTGCTCTCCAGTCATGTTCATATCGATCGATCCTCGGACAATTGAGAAAACTCTCCCGTCACGAACGCGGGATTCCGCCCTGCTCGCCGGGCTGGCGCGTGCCGAGCGATTCGCGGGCAGCGGCGCGGATGGCGGCTTGCAGGCTGTTCACCTGCGCGCGGCTCAGCATCGGGAAAGCCGGCATGCCGCGCGGCGCCAGGCTGCCATCGTGCAGCACGCTCCACAGGCTTTCCGCGGACAGGGCGAGTTGCGATTCCCGCAGGTCCGGCCCCGGCGATCCCGCGCCGACCAGGTCCGCGCCGTGGCAGGCGATGCACATGACCGACAGCGCGCGACCCTCGGCCACCGCCTTCTCGTCGAGCACCAGCGAGGGATCGTCCACGGCGTTCACGGTGAAATCACGCGGGGCGGACGGCGGCAGGCTCTCGCGGCCATCCAGTGCAAAGGTCAGCAGCCGACGGGGCTGCGCGCCATATTTCCAGCCGGCGTTGAGCACGCCGGACAGCGCCGCCGTCGTCCCGCCGTAGCCAACCAGCACGGAGACATATTGCGTGTCGCCGACCGCATAGCTGATCGGCGCGCCGACGATGCCGAGCCCCGCGTCGAAACGCCACAGCCGGCGGCCATCGGTGGCGTCATAGGCCGTGAACCAGCCATCGCCCGCGCCGTGGAAGACGAGGTTTCCGGCGGTGCTCAGCGTGCCGCCGTTCCAGATCGTCTCCAGCGGTGCCTTCCAGCGCGGGCGCTGCGCCACCGGATCCCAGGCCAGCACCGCTCCGGTCCCGTCCTCGGCATCGGCCTTGTGGTAATTCACCGTCATCCCGCCGAAGCTGAACTCGCCCGGCTTCACGTTGGTGGAATAGCGCGCACCGAGATGCATGTAGGGGATGTAGACCAGCCCGGTGAGCGGGTTGTACGACATGTCCTGCCAGTTGTGCGTGCCCAGCATGCTGGGCCACATGATCGTCTCGCCGGTTTCATAGCGGATGTCCGGCGCTTCCACCGGACGGCCCGTCGCGAGGTCGATGCGCTCGGCCCAGGTGACCTTGCCGGTCTTTTCCGCCGAGATCAGCTTGCCCGTCTCGCGATCGATGACATAGAAAAAGCCGTTGGTGGGTGCCTGCATCAGCACCTTGCGCGGGCGCCCGTCGATCGTCACCGTGGCGGTGATCATGTTGGCGGTGGCCTTGTAGTCCCAGGATTCGCCGGGATTGACCTGGTAG
>JAKJFB010000720.1 GCA_022705125.1 Pseudomonadota bacterium | reverse complement strand
CCACACCAACCTACGCTTCAGGACCAGCCCATGAAAATCCGCGATTTCGGCGTCGAGATGTGGATGAACGCCTATGAGAACCATTGCGAGCTGAACCTGGCCGAGACCTGCGTACAGTCGCTGACGGTGGCGGAGCTGCTGGCGCTGTCCGGCAAGACCAACGTGATCCTGGAAGAGCTGCTGCCGCTGAAGCTGACCTATGGCGCGATCGAGGGCAGCGAACGCCTGCGCGGGCTGATCGCCGGCCTCTACGACAGGCAGAGACCCGAGAACGTCGTCGTCACCCATGGCGCGATCGGCGCCAATGCGCTGGTGCACGAGACTTTGGTGGAGCCGGGCGACCGCGTCATCTCCGTGCTGCCGACCTACCAGCAGCATTACTCGATCCCCGAGAGCTATGGCGCCGACGTGCAGATCCTGCAGCTGCGGGAAGAGAACGGCTTCCTGCCCGATCTCGCAGAGCTGCGCCGCTTGGCCACGCCCGGCACCAAGCTGATCGCGATCAACAACCCGAACAATCCGACCGGCTCGCTGATGGACCGCGCCTTCCTGGAGCAGGTGGCGGCGATCGCGCGCGCCGCCGGCGCCTGGGTGCTGTGCGATGAAGTGTACCGCGGCACCGACCAGGAGGGCGACGGCTTCACCGCCTCCATCGCCGATCTCTACGAGCAGGGGATCAGCACGGGGAGCATGTCGAAGACCTATTCGCTGGCCGGGCTGCGCCTCGGCTGGATCGTGGCGCCGAAGGCGTTGCTGCACGCGGTCTCCATCCACCGCGACTACAACACCATCAGCGTCTCCATGCTCGACGACCATTTTGCCGCCATCGCGCTGGAGCATCGCGACAAGATCCTGAAGCGCAGCCAGACGATCACGCGCGGCAATCTCGCGATCCTCGGCGCCTGGGTGGAGCGGGAGCCGCGCATCTCCTGGGTCAAGCCCAGGAGCGGCACCACCGCGCTGCTGAAATACGACCTGCCGCTGACCTCGCGTGATTTCTGTGTCCGCCTGCTGGAGAAGACCGGCGTGATGCTGACCCCCGGCAGCGCCATGGACATGGAAGGGTATCTCCGCATCGGCTACGCCAACGACCCAGCCATCCTGCGCGAGGGGCTCGCGCGGATGTCGCGTTTCCTGGCCGAGGAAGCGGCCGCGACGCACCGGCACTCGGCGTAGCGCAGCGCGCTCAATGCGCATCCCCGGCCAAGCCGCCCAGCGGGCGGCGCGCGCCGGGGCCTATGCGACGGATTTCGAGCCTCCGGTGCGGCCCCATGGGCCCCGGGTCAAGCCCGGGGATGCGGTGGGAGATTCACGGACAAATCCGCCGCGGATGCGAGGGGTTTCGCCTTCGGATAGGGGGCATGTCCGCCCTGCACTGGTCGCGACGCAAGGCGGCGACTATCTAGGGAAGCTCAAGCATCCGGAGCGCGCCGATGATTCCCCTTTCCATCCTCGACCTCGTGCGCGTGACCGAAGACACCGATGCGGGTGCTGCCTTGTGGAACGCACGTGACCTCGCGGCGCATGCGGAGA
>JAKJFB010000071.1:6779-10757 GCA_022705125.1 Pseudomonadota bacterium | reverse complement strand
CCTGCCGGTCTTTCTCGACGTGCGTGGGCGCGACGCGCTCGTCGTCGGCGGCGGCAAGGTGGCGCTGCGCAAGGCCGAGCTGCTGGTGCAGGCCGGCGCGCTGCCGCGCGTGGTGGCGCCGGCCATACAGCCAGCGCTCGTGGAACTGGCCGAAAGCCATGGCGGCAGCTGCGACGCCGTGCCCTTCGCCCCGCGGCACCTCTCGGGCGCTGCGCTGGTGATCGTGGCCACCGGCGTGCCCGAGGTCGACGCGGCGGTTCACCGCGAGGCCGGCGCGCGCGGCGTGCCGGTCAACGTGGCCGACCGTCCCGAGCTCTGCACGTTCATCCTGCCCGCGGTGGTCGACCGCTCGCCGGTGATCGTCGCCTTCTCCACGGGCGGGCGCGTCCCGGTGCTGGCGCGCAGCCTGCGCGCGCGCCTCGAGGCCATGCTGCCCGCAGGGCTCGGCCGGCTCGCGGATTACCTCGGCGCCAAGCGCGGCTGGCTGCGCGAGCGCGTGCCCGACCCCGGCCTGCGCTTGCGCGCCTGGGAGCGGCTGCTGGAGGGAGCGGTGGCCGAGCGCGTGCTGGCGGGCGACGAGGCCGGCGCGGAGCGTCTGCTGCAGGAGGAGGTGGCGGCGCTCGACGGCGCGCCGCGCGGCGAGGTCTACCTGGTCGGTGCCGGACCGGGCGACCCCGACCTCCTGACCTTCCGCGCCCTGCGCCTGATGCAGCAGGCGGACGTCGTGTTCTACGACCGCCTGGTCAGCGCGCCGGTGCTCGCGCTGGTGCGCCGCGAGGCCGAGCGCGTCTACGTCGGCAAGCGCCGTGGCGAGCACGCGGTGGCGCAGCCTGACATCAACGAACTGCTGGCCGAACACGCGCGCCGCGGCCGGCGCGTGCTGCGCCTCAAGGGCGGCGATCCGTTCATCTTCGGGCGCGGCGGCGAGGAGATCGAGCACCTGGCCGAAGCCGGGATTCCGTTCCAGGTGGTGCCGGGCATCACCGCCGCCTCGGGTTGCGCGGCCTATGCGGGCATTCCGCTCACGCACCGCGACCACGCGCAGTCGGTGCGCTTCGTGACCGGGCACCTGAAGGACGGCAGCATAGACCTCGACTGGCCCGAGCTGGCGCGGCCACAGCAGACCGTGGTGTTCTACATGGGGCTGGTCGGGCTGCCGCTGATCTGCGAGCGGCTGATCGCGCACGGCATGCCGGAGTCCACCCCCGTGGCGCTGGTGCAGCAGGGCACCACGCCCGCGCAGCGCGTACTGGTATCGACCCTCGCCGCGATGCCCGGGCGCTTGCGCGCGGCGCAATTCCACGCGCCCACGCTGGCGATCGTGGGCTCGGTCGTGAGCCTGCACGAGCGCCTGAGCTGGTTCCAACCGGCGGCCGAAACCTAGAATCAACTTTAAGTTTTTTAGATAACATCCGGAACCTGTTGATTTCGTTGAATTAACATCAAGAAACTTCTCAAGTTCGCTCCCGCGCTGCCGATTCAATACTGCCCAAGCAGTCTTGCCTCACGGAGTCCAGCCATGAGCATCGACATCCCCCGCGTACTTCCCATCGTGACCCCGCCGGCAGCCGTGCTCGACGACGAACTGCGGGTGAAGCAGTCGGCGCGGGTCGACCCGATACCGTCCGACCCGGGCAAGCCGCGTGTCGAGCGCCGGGTGGTGCCGGAGCGGCGCACCCGCACCGAGCAGCGGCGCGCGGCGCTGGAGTTGCGCGCGCGGCGCGACCGGCGCACCCAGCGCGGCATCGACGTGAATGCCTGAGTCCACGGACGGATGCCATGGATACCTTTGATTTCGACCTCTTCGTGATCGGCGCCGGATCGGGCGGGGTGCGCGCCGCCCGCATCTCGGCTGGCTACGGTGCCCGCGTCGCGGTGGCCGAGGAGCGCTACGTGGGCGGCACCTGCGTCAATGTCGGCTGCGTGCCCAAGAAACTGTTCGTGCATGCCGCGCATTACGCGGAGGATTTCCACGACGCCGCCGGGTTCGGCTGGGCGCTCGGGGCGGCAGCCTTCGACTGGCCGCGGCTGCGCGACAACAAGGATCGCGAGATCGCGCGCCTCAACGGGATCTACCGCAACCTGCTCGACAGCAAGGGGGTCACGCTGATCGAGGGCCGCGCGCGCGTGCTCGACGCCCACTCGGTCGCGGTGGGGCAGCGGCACTACCGCGCGCGCCATATCCTGATCGCCACCGGGGCCTGGCCTTTCGTGCCGGACTTCCCGGGGCGCGAGCACGTGATCACCTCGAACGAGGCATTTCACCTCGAGCGCTTGCCGCGGCGCGCGGTGGTGGTGGGCGGCGGCTACATCGCGGTGGAGTTCGCGGGCATCCTGAACGGCCTGGGGGTAGAGACCGCGCTGCTGTATCGCGGCCCGCTGTTCCTGCGCCATTTCGACCGCGACCTGCGCGAGACGCTGGCCGAGGAGATGCCGAAGAAGGGCGTGACGCTGCGCTTCGACACCACGGTGCAGGCGGTCGAAAAGCGTCCGGACGGCAGTTTCGAGCTGCAGCTGAGCGACGGCTCGCGGCTGGCGACGGACCTGGTGCTGTACGCGACCGGCCGCCGCCCGTTGGTGCAGGGCCTGGGCCTGGAGGCCTGCGGCGTGGAGCTGCGCGAGGACGGTTCGATCGTCGTGGACGATTACTACCAGAGCACGGTGCCCTCGATCCACGCCATCGGCGATGTCATCGGCGGCCCGGAGCTGACGCCGCTCGCGACCGCGCAGGGAATGGCGCTCGCGAGCACGCTGTTCCTGGGCGACAAGCGCAGCGTCAGCCTCGAGAACCTGCCGACCGCGATATTCTCGCAGCCGGCGGTGGGCACCGTGGGCCTGAGCGAGGAGCAGGCCCGCGCCCGCTATCCCGCCGTGCTGGTGTACCGCACCCGCTTCCGGCCGCTCAAGCACACGCTGAGCGGCAATCCTGAACAGACCTTCATGAAGCTGGTGGTAGATGGCGAGAGCGACCGCGTGCTGGGCGTGCACATGGTGGGGCCGGAGGCCGGGGAGATCGTCCAGGGCATGGCGGTGGCGCTGCAGGCGGGTGCCACCAAGCGCGTGTTCGACGCCACGCTCGGCATCCATCCGACCTCGGCCGAGGAATTCGTGACCCTGCGCGAGCCGGTGCGCTGAGAACGGGGGGGCTTAGCCCCCCGTGAGGGTTCAGTTGCTGACGGCGATGCGCTGGTTCAGCTGTATCGCGTCGAGCAGGATGTTGCCCGCTTCGGTCAGCAGCACGTCCGGCTCGTCGTCGGCCCTGGTGGTGTCCTGCGCGGTAACCGCCGCCTCGTCCTCGGCGGCCTGCTTGTCCTTTTCCAGCTCTTCGACCGAGGCGAGCGGCTGCTCGCCCTTCGCGACGCGCCGCCGGTTCTCGAGCTTCAGTTCTTCCTCGCGCTGCTGCTGGCGCTCGGCGAGGCGGACCGGCTCGCTGAGCGAGACCGATGTCACGGCGTCGAGCTTCTCGGCGAAGGCGATCTCGTCGCGCAGGTAGGCGAAGTCCGGGTCCTTGCTGGTGCGGGCCTCGTGGCGCTCGCGCAGCGTCGGCAGGATCGAACCGAGGTCGAGGTAGTTGCGGTGACGCACCGGGGCGATGCGGTCCCACGGCAGCGCGTTGTCGAGCGCGCTCTCGCCGACCTCGTTCAGGTTGTAGATCGAGGGCAGCGCGATGTCGGGCACCACGCCGCGATGCTGCGTGCTCTCGCCCGAGATGCGGTAGAACTTCGACTCGGTCATCTTGAGCTGGCCGTGGTTCAGCGGGCTCAGGGACTGCACCGTGCCCTTGCCGAAGGAGGGCGAGCCCACCACCAGCCCGCGCTCGTAGTCCTGGATCGCGCCGGCGAAGATCTCCGAGGCCGAGGCGCTCAGGCGGTTGATCAGCACCAGCAGCGGACCGGCGTAGAAGCTGTCGTCGCGAAACTTCTGCTTGCGCTCGACGCGCTCGTTACTGTGACGGATCTGCACCGTCGGGCCCGACTC
>JAKJFB010000071.1:4038-6719 GCA_022705125.1 Pseudomonadota bacterium | reverse complement strand
AGCCGCCGCCGTTCTCGCGCAGGTCGATGATCACACCATCGACCTGCTGCTCCTGCAGTTCGGCGAGCAGTCGCGCCACGTCGCGCGTGGTGCTGCGGTAATTCGGGTCGCCGCGCTGCATGGCCTCGAAATCGGCATAGAAGGCCGGGATGTCGATCACGCCGATCTTGCGCGTGTGGTCCTCGTAGGGGATCTCCAGCACGCGGCTCTGCGCCGCCTGCTCCTCGAGCTTGACCTGCTCGCGCACGATGCTGATGAAGTGATGCTCCTCGCTGGCGCCGCTGCCGCGCACGACCTCCAGGCGCACGGTGCTTCCCTTCTTGCCGCGGATCAGGTCGACCACGTCATCGAGGCGCCAGCCGACCACATCGACCATCTCGCCCTCGCCGTTCTGGCCGACGGCGACGATCCGGTCGGACTGGCGCAACTGGCCCTGCTTGGCCGCCGGCCCGGCCGGCACCAGGCGAGCGACCTTGGTGAACTCGTCGTCCTGCTGCAGCACCGCGCCGATGCCCTCCAGCGACAGGCGCATGTTCATGTTGAAATTCTCGGAGCTGCGCGGCGAGAGGTAGTTGGTGTGCGGGTCGAACAGCTCGGTGAACGAGTTCATGTAGAGCTGGTAGACATCCTCGCTGTTGACCTGCGCCATGCGGCGCAGCTGGTCCTTGTAGCGCTTCCCGAGCAGTTCCTCGATGGCGCCCATCTCCTTGCCCGCGAGCTTCAGCCCGAGCACGCTGGACTTCAGCTGCTTGTGCCAGAGCTCCTCCGCCTCCTGCTCGTCGGCCGGCCAGTCGAGCTTGTCGCGGTCGGTCAGCAGAACTTCGTCCTTGCTGAAGTCCATGGCCCGGATCGTCGCGTGCAGATTTTCGGTCACGTGCTCGAGCCGTGCGTCCATGCGCTCGCGGTAGCGCGCGTAGATCGCGAAGCCGGCACTGACGTCGCCGGCCAGCAGCTGGTCATCGAGCTGGTGGCGCAGCTTGCGGAACTCCTCGATGTCGGCGGCGAGGAACACGTTGCGCCCCGGGTCGAGGTTGTCCAGGTAATTCTCGAGCAGCCGCTCGCCCAGGGCGTCGTCGATCTGCACGCGCGCGTAGTGGTGCCGGCCGAGACGTTCGATGATGTCGAGGGTGGTCAGGCTCTGGGTGCGGTCGTAGCCGAGCGGCTTCTGCTCAGCGCCGGCCTGCAGCAGCCCGGGACAGGCCAGCGACAGCAACAGGATGGCACGAACGACGACCGGGGCGCGGAGAGTGCGGGATTGCTGCATAAGGACTTGGCGAATGGGCTCGGTAGCAATGACTTCGCGGCCATTATTACCCATAATCAACGCGGGATACATGGTCATTAACGGCCCGGGAAACGTGAATTCTCGGCGCCGCAGCGTCAACGAAGGGGGAAATCGGCGCATGCGCCTCGGTCTGAACATCGGGTATTCGGGAAAGCGGGCCACGGCACCGGTCGAGCTGGTGCAGCAGGCCGAGGCGGCGGGATTCGATTCGGTCTGGGTGGCGGAAGCCTACGGCTCCGACGCGGTTTCGGTGGCGGCCTGGCTGCTGGCGAGGACCACGCGCATCCGCGTCGGCACCGCGATCATGCAGATTCCGGCCCGCACGCCGGCAAACGCCGCCATGACCGCGATGACGCTGGCGCAACTCTCCGGCGATCGATTCCTGGTCGGGCTCGGCGCCTCGGGCCCGCAGGTGGTCGAGGGCTGGCACGGCGTGCCCTACGGCAAGCCGGTCACGCGCATGCGCGAGTACATCCAGATCATGCGCAAGGTCATGGAGCGCGAGGCGCCGGTGGAGTTCGACGGCGAGATCTACCAGCTGCCCTGGCGCGGTCCCGGCGCCACGGGCCTCGGCAAGCCGCTGAAGTCCATCCTCGAGGCGACGCCGGGGATCCCGATCTACTGCGCGAGCTTCACCCCGGCCGGCCTCGCGGCAGCGGCCGAGGTCGCCGACGGCGTGTTCCCGATCTGGCTCTCGCCGGAGCAGGGCGGGCTGATCGAGGATCACCTGGCCCCGGGCTTCGCGCGGCGCAGCGACGGCCGGACGCGCGCGGACTTCGATGTGGCGCCCACGCTGATCGTCGTGGTCGGAGACGACGTCGCGGCCTGCCGGCGTCCGGTCAAGGAGATGCTGGCGCTCTACGTGGGGGGCATGGGCGCGCGCGACAAGAACTTCTACAACCGCTACGCGCGGGATCTCGGCTACGAGGCCGCGGCGGTCGCGATCCAGGACCTGTTCCTTGCCGGACGCAAGGAAGAAGCCGTGCAGGCGGTCCCCGACGCGTTCGTCGACGAGATCGCGCTGGTCGGTCCGCTGGCGCGCATTGGCGAGCGCGCGAGCGCGTGGAAGCGCCTCGGCGCCGAGGGCAAGGTCGGCACGCTGATCCTCGGCATGCGCCAGCCGGAGTATCTCGGGGCCATCGCCGGGATCCTGCTGGGATGAGCGTGCCGGCAAGCATGACCGTGCCGGTGATCCGCAGCGTGGAGGACCTCGAGCGGCTGCATTTCGGGCATGCCGCCGAGAGCGAGGCGAAGCTCGTGAGCACGCTGGCCGAGTCCGGGCTGGTCGAGGCCGAGGCGCTCGACCGGGCGCTGGCGTACCGGCACAAGAACGGCACCTCGCTGCTGCAGGCCATCGACGACCTCGGCGTGCTCGATACCTCGCACCGGCCCGCGG
>JAKJFB010000071.1:0-4002 GCA_022705125.1 Pseudomonadota bacterium | reverse complement strand
ATCGAGGAGTTCACGGTCGAACCCGCCGTGCTGAGGGCCATCCCGGTGCAGGTGGCGCTGAAGCACCGCGTGTTTCCGCTGGCGCGCCACGACGGCAACCTCGTGGTGGCGGTGTCGGACCCGGCCGATCTGGAGGCGATCAACACGATCACCTTCGCGGTCGGGCAGCGCGTGGAACTGGTGGTGGCGCCGCTGGAGGACATCAACCGCCTCATCGACCGCCACTTCCTGATCCTCGAGGAGCAGAACCTCATCGCCGAGATCGGCGATGACGCGCGCGAGATCCGCCCGCAGCACCCGGCCGAGGAGCACCTGCACGACATCGAGAAGCGCGCGCAGGAAAAACCCGTGGTGCGCCTCGTCGATGCGATCATCCGCCGCGCCGTGCGCATGCGCGCCTCGGACATCAACATCCGCCCGACCGAGCACGGCGCCGAGGTCTACTACCGCATCGACGGCGAGATGGTGTGGCAGCGCCTGCTCACGCCGGACCTGACCGCGCCCATCGTCTGCCGCATCAAGATCATGGCCGGCATGAACATCGCCGAGCGCCGGCTGCCGCAGGATGGCCACGCCGGCCTGGTCGAGGCCGGGCAGGCCGTCGACCTGCGCGTCTCGGTGATCCCGATGGTCACGGGCGAGTCGGTGGTGATCCGCGTGCTCGACAAGAGCCAGGGGCTGATCGGGCTGGAGCAGCTCGGCATCGCCGCCGAGGACATGAGGCGCCTCGAGCGCATCCTGCAGCACAGCTACGGCATCTTCCTCGTGACCGGTCCCACCGGTTCGGGCAAGAGCACCACGCTGTATGCGGTGATCAACGAGCGCCTCAAGAACAATCCGCACATCATCACGGTCGAGGATCCGGTCGAGTACCACATCAGCGGTGTCGAGCAGATCCAGATCAAGCCGACGATCGGCTACACCTTCGCCGAGGCGTTGCGCCACATCCTGCGCCACGACCCCGACGAGATCCTGATCGGGGAGATGCGCGACTTCGAGACCTCGGAGATCGCGATCAAGGCCGCGCTGACCGGTCACTTCGTGATGAGCACGCTGCACACCAACGATGCGGCCAGCGCGATCACGCGCCTGCAGGACATGGGGCTCGAGTCCTACCTGGTGAGCTCCACGGTGGTCGGCATCATGGCGCAGCGCCTGGTGCGGCGCATCTGCAGCGCGTGCCGCACCGAGGACACGGGCAGCGCGGAGCTGCGCGATTACTTCGGTCTGCCGGCCGGCGAGACATTCTACCGCGGCGCCGGCTGCGGCAAGTGCTTCGACACCGGCTACAAGGGACGCGCGATGGTCGGGGAGATCATCGAGGTCACCAGCGCGCTGCGCGAGATGATCACGCGCAAGCCGGGCGCCGAGGAGATCCGCACGCTGGCCATCCGCGAGGGCATGACGCCCCTGACGCAGAACGCGCTGGCCATGGCGCGCGCCGGCATCACCACGCTCGATGAAGTGTTCACGGTCAAGCTCGAATAAGGGGTTCCATGCTTTCCAGGTCCAGTATTTTTCCCGGCGTGGCCGGGCCGGTGGTCACGGTCGTGATGGACGGCATCGGGCAGCGCGGCGCCACGGCGGGCAATGCCGTGGCCGACGCGCACACCCCGACGCTCGACCGGCTGTTCGCGCGTTATCCGCACACGCTGCTGAAGGCGCACGGCACCGCCGTCGGCATGCCGAGCGACGAGGACATGGGCAATTCCGAGGTCGGGCACAACGCGCTCGGCTCCGGGCAGGTCTACGCGCAGGGCGCGGCGCTGGTCAATGACGCCATCGCCAGTGGCAGCCTGTTCGCCGGCGCGGCCTGGGGCGAGATCGTGGCCAACGTGCTGGCCAGCGGCGGCACGCTGCATTTGCTGGGGCTGTTCTCCGACGGCAACGTGCATTCGCACATCGAGCACCTGAAGGCGCTGGTCACGGCGGCGCGCGGCGCCGGCGTGGGCCGCGTGCGCATCCATGCGCTGCTCGACGGGCGCGACGTGCCCGCGACCTCGGCGCTCGACTACGTGCTGCCCTTCGAGCAGTTCCTGGCCGGCCTGCGCAGCGAGGCATTCGATGCGCGCATCGCCAGCGGCGGCGGGCGCATGCACATCACGATGGATCGCTACGAGGCGGACTGGGACATGGTGGCGCGCGGCTGGGCCACGCACGTGCTCGGCGAGGGACGCCGCTTCGCCAGCGCCGCCGAGGCGATCGCGACCTTGCGCGGTGAAAAGTCCGGTATCGGCGACCAGGACCTGCCGGCCTTCGTGATCGCCACCGAGGGCGCGCCGCTCGGTCCGATCGTCGACGGCGACTCGGTGGTCTTCTTCAATTTCCGCGGCGACCGTGCCATCGAGATCTCGCGCGCCTTCACCGAGGAGGAGTTCACGCCCTTCGCGCGCGCGCGGGTGCCGCGGGTCTGCTACGCCGGCATGCTGCAGTACGACGGCGACCTGCAGATCCCGCGCCGCTTCCTGGTCGCGCCGCCCGCGATCCGCGACACCATGGGCGAGTACCTGAGCGGCGCCGGCGTCTCGCAGTTCGCGATCTCGGAGACGCAGAAATTCGGTCACGTCACGTATTTCTGGAACGGCAACCGCAGCGGTCGTTTCGACGAAGATCTCGAGCGCTGGCTCGAGATCCCCTCCGACCGCGTGCCCTTCGAGGAGCGGCCGTGGATGAAGGCGGCCGAGATCACCGATGCGCTGATCGCGGAGCTGAAGACCGGCCGCCACCGCGTCGCGCGCGTCAACTACGCCAACGGCGACATGGTCGGTCACACCGGCAACTACTACGCCGCGGTGATGGCGGTGGAGGCGGTGGATCTCGCGCTGGCGCGGCTGCTGCCGGTGATCGATGCGCTCGGCGGCGTGGCGCTGGTCACGGCCGACCACGGCAACGCCGAGGAGATGTTCGAGATCGACCGCAAGAGCGGCGCGCCCAGCCGCGATGCCGCCGGTCATACGCGACCCAAGACCAGCCACACGCTGAACCCGGTGCCGCTGGTGCTCTACGACAACCAGAGTGGCGGGCGGTTGAGCGTGGTGGAGGGCGGGTTGGCGAACGTGGCGGCCACCACGCTGGAGCTGCTGGGATTCGCGGCGCCGGGCATGTGGCGGCCGAGCCTGTTGCGCGTGGCGCAGTGAGCTTTCAGCGCCCGCGCGGCGCGAGCAGGCGCGTCGGGAGCAGTTGCAGCAGCCGGCCCGCGATGCGCCACGGCAGCGCGGGCACGGTGGCGTAAGCGACGCGGCGCTCGATCAGGCCGGCCATCAGGCGCGCGCCTTTTTCCACGTCGATCACGAACGGGCGCGAGCGCATGGCGCGGTTCAGTGGCGTGTCGATGTAACCCGGCGCGAGCTCGGTCACCGTGATCTGCTCGTGCCAGCTCTCGGCCCGCAGCGCCTGCAGGTAGCGGTGCAGGCCTTCCTTCGCGGCGCTGTAGGCGCCGAAGTTCGGCAGCCCGCGATAGCGTGCGATCGAGGTGATACCCACCACCTGCCCGCCGCCGCGGGCGCGAAAGTGGCGCACCGCGGCATCGACGGTGGCGCAGGCGCCGGTGAGGTCCACCGCGATGGTTTCCTGCAGATCGGCGAGCGCGCCGCGCCCGACCGGTGTGCGCGGCGCGATACCCGCGTTGGCCACCACGATGTCCAGCCCGCCGAGCATCTCGGCGCAGGCGCTGAGCGCGGGCTCGATCTCGGCGGGATCGCGCAGGTCCAGCGCGTGCACCACCACCTGCGGCGAGCCCGCGGCGCGCAGCGCGATCTCCAGTTCCTGCAGCGCGGCCACGCGCCGCGCCAGCACCGCCAGGCGGTAGCCGCGGCGCGCGAACTCGTATGCCAGCGCCTCGCCGATGCCGCTCGAGGCGCCGGTGATCAGCACGGCCCTGCTCATGGCGCCTCCTCGCGCGCCGGCGTTTCGGGCAGCGCCCAGGCGAGCAGCATGTTGCCCGGCATCTGCCGGAACATGCCGTAGCCGGAGACCACGAACAGGAAGCGCCCGTGCGGCAGC
>JAKJFB010000719.1 GCA_022705125.1 Pseudomonadota bacterium | reverse complement strand
CGGCGTATATCCGGCCGAACTCGATCAGTGGTGTGCCAGCGCCACCGCGGCCTTGGCCGAGCCCGAGGAGGCCCGCGCCAGTCCGCAAACCACCCGGCAAGACAAGAAGCGGATCAAGGAGCTCGAACGCGAACTGCTGCGCAAAGACCGGGCGCTGGCCGAAACGGCAGCTCTACTGGTCCTGTCAAAAAAAGTCGCGGCGATCTTCAACAAGGGAGAGGGCGAATGATCGGCCTCGAAGATCGCCTGCACCTTGCCCGCGACATCCACACGGCGCACCAGGCCGGCGCCCGTTTGCGCCAAGCCTGCGAGACCGTCGGCATCGACGTGCGTACGCTGCAGCGCTGGCAAGCCTGTGGCGGGCTCACCGCGGGCGACGGCAGGCCCGCGGCGCGGCGCCCGGTACCGGCGCATGCGCTCTCTCCCGGCGAGCGCGCCGAAGTGCTGCGCATGGCCAACGAGCCGCGTTTTGCCGACATGCCGCCGGCGCGCATCGTGCCCATGCTGGCCGACGAGGGGGTCTATCTCGCCAGTGAATCGACCTTCGCCCGCATCCTGCGCGCGTATGGGCAGAGCGTCCACCGCGGTCGTGCGAGGGCGCCCGCGGCCTCGCGCCCGCCGACCACACATATCGCCACGGCGCCGCGCCAGGTCTGGTGCTGGGACATGACCTACCTGCCGGCTAGCGTGGCCGGCCGCTGGTTCTACCTGTACCTGATCCTCGACCTGTACAGCCGCAAGGTCGTCGGCTGGGAAGTGCATGCGACCGACGCCGCCGAGCATGCCGCGCATCTGGTGCGCCGCACGGCGCTGGCCGAGGGCATCGCGGCTCTCGTTGCCAAGCCGGTGCTGCACGGCGACAACGGTGCCACGCTCAAGGCCACGACCGTGCTGGCGATGCTGCACTGGCTGGGCGTCAAGCCCTCGTACTCGCGTCCGCGCGTGTCCGACGACAACGCTTATGCCGAAGCGCTGTTCCGCACCGCCAAGTACCGTCCAGAGTTCCCGGCCAAGGGCTTCGACGATCTCGACGCGGCCCGCCTGTGGGCCGCTGGCTTCGTGCATTGGTACAACTTCGATCACCGCCACAGTGGCATCCGCTACGTCAGCCCGGCGCAGCGCCATGCCGGCGAAGACCATGCGATCCTGGCGGCGCGTCATGCGCTGTACGTCGAGGCACGGGAACGCAATCCGGCCCGCTGGTCGTGCCATACGCGAAACTGGGCGCCCATCGGCGCCGTGACGCTCAACCCGGAACGCGACTCGGTGGTCAGCATGACATCGCGGACGACGGATAAGCCGCCTTTGGCGGCATGAATCAGGCGACAACTATCTTGACGCGCGCCGGACGAGGAGCTTCAGGAGCGCAAGGTCGGCGGCATCGAGCAAACGATCGCCACGAAGGAAAATGAAGAGGTTGCGGCCAGAAGCCTGGTGGAGAAGAGCAAGGCATCCGCAAGAACGGTGGCCGAAAGCACATTTGCTGAAGCCAAAGAGCAACTGGGCACGGCCAAGGAATCGGTCGTTGTCCTGG
>JAKJFB010000718.1 GCA_022705125.1 Pseudomonadota bacterium | reverse complement strand
TATTTCTCGAGCTGGCGAACAATGCCTCCAGCACGTATGACGAACAGCGCCTGCTGGAGTTCCGGCGCGAGCTGAGCGCGAAGAAATCCGCGGTAATGGCGGACTTCGCGGCCCGCATCACGACCGAATTCACCCGCCTGCGGCAGCCGCTACCCGGCGATGCTCCCGGCGATGCGGCCGCGCTGGAGCTTGTCGCACAGGAGCAGATCGAGAGGCAGCTGCTGGTTTCCGGTGGGGTTTCGCGGGTGCGCAACGAGTGGCGCTCGGCGCTGGAGCAATTGCACGAGCGCATGCTGGCGATCGCGCCCCGTGACTTCAGCGCGCAGGACAACCCGCTCGATCCGGGGCGCATCGCGCAGACCTTCCTCGGCGCCTGCGAACAGCTGCAAGCGGACATGAGGTGCCTGCAGCTCCTCTGCCGGCAGTTCGACGTGCACGTGCTCGGGCGCCTCGATGGCTTCTACCGCAGTTCGAACCAGGTGCTGATCGACGCCCGGGTACTCCCGGAACTCACCCCCGTGCACGCGCGCCACAGGCACAGGGCACCGCTGACGGAGCGCTCCCCGGGGCTGTCCGCAGCGCCATCGCGCGCGGGCAGTCTCCGGGCGGTCCGAGCGCTCGGGATGACGGACGGGGACGCTGCCCGCAACGGCGGCACGCGGGTCGGTACCGCTGGACCCAGCGCTGCGAGCGTGACTTCGTTCACGGAGTTCAGCGAGCTCTCGGGTTTGCTGCACCGCGTGCGGGGCGGCGCGACGCCGTTGCTGTTCGCGGGGGGCGTGCCGATGCCGGTCGAGCAGGCCTCGGCGCCGCTGAGCGGCCCTCAGCTGGTCGCGATGATTTCCGGCGTGCAGGCCGAGTCAGGATGGCTGGACGCGGCAAGCCGGCCACCGGTCGACATCCGCGGCGCCATCGGCATGATTGCCGCCAGCCACGGGCGGCTCAGCCTCGACGCGCGCGAGGGTGACATCCTGGATATCGTCACGCTGATCTTCGATGCGATCGCGCAGGACCGTGATCTTCCGCTGGCGATCCAGGCGCTGATATCCCGGCTGCAGTTGCCGATCCTCGAGATCGCGCTGCTCGACCGGGGATTCTTCGCCGACCGCGGCCACCCGGCGCGGCAGCTGATCGACGCGATAGCGCGCGCGGGCAAGGGCTGGGACTCTCACACCGCGGGCGAGCAGGATTTGCTGCTCGGGCAGATGACGGGACTGGTCGAGGGCTTGGCGGGGAACGCAAGCGCGGGCACCGAGGCGTTCGCCAGCGCGCTCGCAGAGCTGACGGACTGCATCGCGCTCGCCGAACAGCGCGCCGTGAAGATCGAGCGTCGTACCCGCGAGAAGGCGGTTGCCGAGGGGCGACTCGCGGCTGCGCGCGACGCCGTGCACGAGCTCATGAAGCAGCGCCTGGACGGCATCGAGCTGCCCGTGCCGGTGCTCGACTTCTTCGCCAGCGACTGGCAGCGCGTGCTGCAGCTGCTGTACCTGCGCAAGGGGACAGACAGCGCCGAATGGATCGATGCGCTCAGCCTGATGGAGGAT
>JAKJFB010000717.1 GCA_022705125.1 Pseudomonadota bacterium | reverse complement strand
AGCTCGAGTTCGCACCGGATGGCCGCTTGTGGCTCGCGGGAGCGAGCGGCTTGTTGCGCTTTGACCCGGCCGGGCAGCGCTTCGCGCCGGTGCCTGGCGCGCCGACGGCGCGCGTGTTCGCGTTCGCCTTCGGGCCCGATGGGCTCTGGACCCAGCGCCTCGGCGCCCTCGAGCACTTTCGCTACGAGGGCGAGGGCGTGCAGCGCGTGGCGAGGATCGGGGTCGAGCAGGGCCTGCCCGCGGTCGAGGCCGGCGGATTGCGCGTGGGTGCGAACGGCGAGGTCTGGATCAGCACCACGCGCGGGCTGTTCCGTTACCGTCCCGCGCACGCGCAATGGCGTCGCTACGGCGTGCGCGATGGCCTGCCCAGCCAGGAATTCATCAACCGCCCGATGCTGGCGCTGCCCGACGGCAGTCTCGCGGCGGGCACGCTGGAGGGCCTGGTGTGGTTCGATCCCGCGCGCCTGCACGACGCGCCCGCGGTGCCGCGCCTGCACCTGGAAGGCGCGCAGGTGCGGCGTGCGGGCGCGCTCCTGGCGCTGGAAGCCGGCGCGCCGCTGCAATTGCGCCACGACGATCGCGACCTGCGTCTTCGCGCGCGCCTGCTCTCCTTCACCGATCCGCAGTCGCATCGCTATCGCTTCCGCCTGCGCGGCTACGAGCCGGGCTGGATCGACGCCGGCGCGAACGGCGAGCGCGCCTATTCGCAGTTGCCGCCGGGCGACTACCGATTCGAAGCCGTGGCGGCCAACGCCGACGGCGTCTGGTCGGCGCCGCCGCTCACGTTGGCGATCCGGGTTGCGCCGCCGTGGTGGGACACGGTGTGGGCGCGCGCCCTCTTCGCGCTGGCTGCGCTGCTCATTCTGGTGGTCGTGGCGGCGTGGTACCGGCGCCGGCTCAAGGATCGCCACGCCACGCAGCTGGCGCAGCGCCAGCACGAGTGGACGCAACGCGCCTCCGAGGCCAAGAGCAGTTTCCTCGCCACGCTCGGGCACGAGATCCGCACGCCCATGACCGGCGTGCTGGGCATGACCGAACTGCTGCTGCGCACGCCCTTGAATGACCGACAGCGCGACTATGCCGATTCGATCCGGCGTTCGGGTGATCTCCTGCTGCGGCTGGTGAACGATGCGCTCGATCTGGCCCGGATCGAAGCCGGGAAGCTCGAACTGGAAGATGCCCCGGTCGATCTGGCGGGCCTGCTGCGCGACGTGGCCGATCTGCAACGTCCGGTGGCGGAATCCAGGGGCCTGGCTTATCGCGTGAGCGTCGACGCGGACGCGCCGCGCTGGGTGCGCGGCGATGCGTTGCGTCTGCAGCAGATCCTGCTCAATCTCGGCGGCAATGCGATCAAGTTCACCGAGCGCGGCGAGGTCATGCTGGCGCTGCAGGCCGACGTCGCGCCGGCGACGCTGTGCCTGATGGTGAGCGACACCGGCCCCGGTCTGGACGCCGAACAGCGCAGCCGCCTGTTCCGGCGCTTCTCGCAGGCCGATGGCATCAGGACCGCGCGCCAGTACGGCGGTAGCGGACTGGGCCTGGCCATCTGCCAGGAACTGGCCAGCGCG
>JAKJFB010000716.1:1318-1579 GCA_022705125.1 Pseudomonadota bacterium | reverse complement strand
CTTCAAAGAGGCCTACAAGACCTATGTGGAAGGCGGCTGGCCGGCGCTCAGCTGCGACCCGGCCTACGGCGGCCAGGGCCTGCCCTTCACCGTGAACCAGTTCTTCTACGAGATGCTCAACAGCGCCAACCAGGCCTGGACCATGTATCCGGGCCTGAGCCACGGCGCCTACGAGTGCCTGCACGCGCACGGCACCGAGGAGCAGAAGAAGCTGTACCTCACCAAGCTGACCAGCGGCGAGTGGACCGGCACCATGTGCCT
>JAKJFB010000716.1:0-1200 GCA_022705125.1 Pseudomonadota bacterium | reverse complement strand
GGCCCGCCTGCCCGACGCACCGGCCGGCACCAAGGGCATCTCGCTGTTCCTGGTGTCGAAGTTCAAGGTCAATGCCGACGGCTCCTTGGGCGAGCGCAACCCGATCTTCTGCTCGGGCCTCGAACACAAGATGGGCATCCACGGCAACAGCACCTGCGTGATGAATCTCGACAACGCCAAGGGCTGGCTGATTGGCGAACCCAATCGCGGCTTGAACGCGATGTTCGTGATGATGAACGGTGCGCGTCTGGGCGTCGGCATGCAGTCGCTGGGTCTGATGGATGCCGCCTACCAGATGTCGGCCGCCTACGCGAAGGAGCGCCTGCAGATGCGCTCGCTGACCGGGGTGAAGGCACCGGACAAGCCGGCCGATCCGATCATCGTGCACCCCGACGTGCGCCGCATGCTGCTGACGCAGCGCGCGTACCTGGAAGGCGGGCGTGCGCTCGCCTACTGGGTGGCGCTGCTGCTCGATCGTCACGAGCACCATGAGGACGAGGACGTGCGCCAGGAGAGCCTCGATCTGGTCGCGCTGCTCACGCCGGTGGTCAAGGCGTTCACGACCGACAACGGGTTCCAGTGCGCGGTGCTGGCCCAGCAGGTGTTCGGCGGGCACGGATTCATCCGCGAGACCGGCATCGAGCAGTACGTGCGCGACGCACGCATCAACATGATCTACGAGGGCACCAACACGATACAGTCGCTGGACCTTCTGGGTCGCAAGGTGCTGGGCGACGGCGGCGCCAAGCTGCGCAAGTTCGGCGAGATGATCCGCACGCTCGTCGAGGAGGAGGGCACGAACGAGGACATGGCCGAATTCGTGAATCCGCTCGCCGACCTGGCCGCGAAGTTCGAGAAGCTGTCGATGGAGATCGGCATGAAGGCGTTCGGCAACCAGGACGAGGCGGGCGCCGCGGCGGTCGACTACCTGCGCATCGTCGGACACGTGGTGTTGTCGTATCTCTGGGTGAAGATGGCCAAGGTGGCACTGGCGCATCCCGACGACGACTTCTACAAGGCCAAGTTGTCGGTGGCGCGCTTCTACTTCGCCAAGCTCCAGCCCGAGACGGCGTCGCTGATGCGCTCGGCGCGCGCTGGCGCGGGCACGCTGATGGAGCTCGAGGCAGACCTGTTCTGACGCAACCCCGAGGCCGTCGCGTGGTGCGGCGGCCGGACATCAGGAGACGCACATGAATCGAT
>JAKJFB010000715.1 GCA_022705125.1 Pseudomonadota bacterium | reverse complement strand
CGTTACGCCGACAACGAGGCCGAAGCGCAGTACCTGAACCTCTCGGCCAGCTACGCGTTCTGAGCGCGCAAATACCCACAGGAGCAAACGCCATGCGAATCGGACTGATGATGGGCGCCTCGCGCGAGATCGGTGAGGACCTTCCAGGGATCGTAGCTTTTGCGCAGCAGGCCGAGGCGATGGGCTTCGACCACGTGTGGCTGGCGCACACGATGGGTGTGGATGCCATGACGGCGCTCGCGCTCACCGGCGCGCAGACCACGCGCATCCGCATGGGCACCGCCGTGGTGCCCACGTTCCCGCGTCACCCGGTGGCGATGGCGCAGCAGGCGCTGACGGTTGCGGCCGCCAGCGGCGGGCGTTTCGAGCTCGGCATCGGGCTCTCGCACAAGATGCTGATCGAGGACATGTACGGCATTCCCTACGCGCATCCGGCGGCGCACATGCGCGAGTACCTCGAGGTGCTGCTGCCGGCGCTGCGCGGCGAGCAGCTGCAGCACAAGGGCGAGCGCTACAGCGTGAACATGCGCCTGGCGGTGCCGGGTGCCACCGCCGTGCCGGTGCTGGTGGCCGCGCTCGGTCCGGTGATGCTGCGAATCGCCGGCGAGCTCGCCGACGGCACCATCACCTGGATGACCGGGCCGCGCACGCTGGCGCAGCACATCGTACCGACGCTGCATCGCGCCGCCGCGACGGCCGGGCGCCCCGCGCCGCGCGTGGTGGCGGGGATGCCGATCGTGCTGACGCCGGATGCCGACGCGGCGCGCAGGAAGATCTCCGAATTGCTCGCGATCTACGGCATGCTCCCTTCCTACCGCGCCATGCTCGATCGCGAAGGCGCCGCGGCGCCGGGTGATATCGCGATGGTGGGTGACGAGGCCGCGCTGCGCGCGCAACTCGCGCGCCTGCGCGATGCGGGTGTCACCGATTTCGACGCCGCGATCATCGCGCTGGACGATGGCGCGGTCGCACGCACGCGCGATTTCCTCGCCACCGAACTCCCGTAGGTCCGGATTTATCCGGACATCGCGCCGCAGGAGACAGTTGTCCGGATGAATCCGGACCTACGGGGTCGAGCGCTCGACGGTGACCGCGGGAAAATCGCGCGCCAGCCCGGCCTGCAGGTAGTCGCGGTAGCGCGCCTGCTGCGCGGCATCGGGATTGAACACGCTCTCGAAGAAGCTGCGCACCGCGAGCATCGTGATGCGCTGCTGCAGCAACGGGGACATCGCATCGGGCAGCGGGTCCATGCGGCACAGGCTGTCCTCCATGCCGCGCAATACGCCTTCCTCCACGCTGCCGAGGCGGTCGTAGAAGCTGGTGTCGTCGCCGGCTTCGGGCGTCCTGCCGCGCACGAAGAAACAGCCGACGCTGTCGGGGTTGGCCATCCAGCGGAACACCGAGCCCTGGTCGGCGAAGCCCGTGTGGGAGGCGCCCGCGAGGCTCACCAGCCAGGCGTTGTTCACCCGCTCGAGCACGGGGCGCGCATTCTGCTCGTAGGGCACCATCGCGTCGATGTCGCCGGCGACCATCATGAACGGCAGCGCGGAGTCGGCGAAGAACGCGCGGCCGAACAACTGCAGCGGG
>JAKJFB010000714.1 GCA_022705125.1 Pseudomonadota bacterium | reverse complement strand
GGTCATGAACACCCGCCTGTCCTTTGTGATGAGCCAGGCGCTCGCCCCCACCGGGGCGATGTTCTGCTTCGTCGCGCTGTGGACCGGCGCGCTGTGGGGCAAGCCCACCTGGGGCGCCTACTGGGTGTGGGATGCGCGCCTGACCTCGCAGCTGCTGCTGCTCTTCCTCTACTTCGGCTTCATCGCGCTCACGCGCGCGATCGAGGATCCGCGCCGCGCCGACCGCGCCGGCGCAATCATCGCGCTGGTGGGCGCGGTCAACGTGCCGATCATCTACTTCTCGGTGCAGTGGTGGAACACCCTGCACCAGGGCGCCTCGGTGAGCCTCACCAAGGCGCCGTCGATGGCGACCACCATGCTCACCGGCATGCTCGTGATGGCGCTGGCGTCGTGGGCCTACACCCTCGCCGTGGTGCTGTGGCGGGTGCGGCCGATGATCCTCGAGCGCGAGCGCCACACCGAGTGGGTCGGTGCCGAGCTCGAGCGCGCCGCGAGGCTTTCGCAAACCGCCGGAGGGCGTGCCTGATGCAGCAGTGGGAGAGCTGGTCCGCGTTCTGGGACATGGGCGGCGCCGCCTTTTACGTGTGGGGCAGCTACGGCCTCGCGTTCGCGTTGATCGCGCTGGAACTCGTGCTCGTGTTCCAGCGTCGGAAGGACACCACCCGTCGCCTGCTGCGCTGGCGCCGCGCGGTGGGCAAGGATGCAGGCAAGCGTAACGGCGAAGGCACGATGCCCGCCATGGAGTCGGAAACATGAAAGCCCGTAGCAAACGTCTGATGCTGGTCGGCGGCGGGGTGGCCCTGCTGTTCGCCGCGGTCGCCCTGGTGCTGAGCGCCTTCCAGCAAAACCTGGTGTTCTTCCATACGCCGACCGAGGTCTCCGAGGGCAAGGCGCCCACCGGCAAGACCTTCCGCATCGGCGGCATGGTCGAGGACGGCTCGATCCAGCGCGAGGCCGACGGTGTCACCGTGCGCTTCGCGATCACCGACACCGCCAGGGTCATCCCGGTGACCTACAAGGGCACGCTGCCCGACCTCTTCAAGGAGGGCAAGGGCGCGGTGGTGCAGGGCAAGCTCGAGGGCGGCGTGTTCCGCGCCACCGAAGTGCTCGCCAAGCACGACGAGAACTACATGCCGCCGGAGGCCGCCCACGCCGTGGAACAGGCCCAGAAGGCCGCCCAGACCTTGAGCCAGTGACATGATTCCCGAACTCGGACACTTCGCCCTCATTCTTGCCCTGGTGCTGTCGCTGGTGCAGGCGGTCGTGCCGCTGGTCGGCGCGCAGCGCAACAGCTCGGCGCTGATGGCGGTCGGCCGCCCGGCCGCTCAGGGGCAGTTCTTCTTCATCCTGTTCAGCTACTTCTGCCTGACCTGGGCCTTCATCCAGAGCGACTTTTCCGTCCAGCTCGCGGCCACCAACTCGCACAGCGCCACCCCGCTGATGTACAAGATCACCGGCGTGTGGGGCAACCACGAGGGCTCGCTGCTGCTGTGGGCGATGTCGCTGTCGCTGTGGACGGTCGCGGTGACGGTGTTCTCGCGCCACCTGCCCGACGCCTTCCTCGCCCGCGTGCTGGGCGTGCTCGGT
>JAKJFB010000713.1:299-1591 GCA_022705125.1 Pseudomonadota bacterium | reverse complement strand
GGCCGCAACCGGGCCCGCAGCAGATCGCCGAACCACCTCAGGACCTGATCTCCGGCGGCGTGGCCGTGCTTATCGTTGAGCCGCTTGAAGTTGTCGAGGTCGATCATGACCAGGCTCAAGGGCGTGCGTTCGCGGGCCGCACGGGCCAGTTCGCGCCCGAACGTCTCCTCGAGGTAGCGCCGGTTGTACAAGCCGGTCAACGGGTCGCGCAACGCCTGCTCACGCAGACCGTCCTGCAACGTGTGGATCGTGGCCAACTGCGCGGTGAGTTTCTCATTGGCGTCACGCAGTTCCAACTCGGTGAGCCGCAGGGCGTTGACGTCGCGCAGCACCAGCACACGTCCGCGCAGCCGGTCGCGTTCATCGGTCACCATGGAGCGCCGCACATCCACGTAGCGGGGCGTCGGGTGGTCGATGAACACATCTGTGTCGTCACGACTGCTGTACACCGTGTGCAGCAATCCGGGCCAGGGCGCGAGCAGCGACTCCACCGGCAGACCCACCAGGTCGGTCCGGGTCAGACCCAGCCACCGCACGAGCGCGGCATTGACCATCGCCACCCGGTTGGCCGCGTCGAGCACCAGCACGGCGTCATGGAGGTTCTGGAGCACGGATTCCTGCGCGATCGGTACCACCGTGAGCAGCCCTTGCCGCAGCAAGCCCCAGGTGAGCCCGATGGCCGTGATGGAGAAGGCGATCGGCGCGGGGTCCTGATCGGGGAACGGGCTGAAGCCGAAGACGTAGGCGACCGATCCGAGGATCGGGAAGAAGGCCAACACCAGCGCGAGGATGAACTGGTTGCGATAACTGGCGTCGTGGCGCCCGAACGCGGCCAGCAGGATGCCGATGCTGGCCATGAGGAGCAGGTAGCTGTACCCGATCACCAGGAAGAACAACGGCCCGTGTTTGTACACGAGGATGTTGTTCGGCTCCATGACGAACTCCGTCCACAGCAGATGGTGGAAGGAGTTGGTGACCGCCGCCAGGACGCAGAAGGCCGGCACGATCCACACCGGCCAGCGCGGCCGCGGCGCCCACTTCTCGCTCTGGGTGTACTCGACGACGAAGAGGAAGAAGAACACCGGGACCGCGAGCGCACCCGGATAGCCGATGGTGCCGAAGACCACCTTCGCGGTCACCGTGGTCGCCATCGCTTCGAACGCGTAGCCGACACTCCACAGGATCGCCGCGAACAGCAGACCGGCCAGAGGGCGACCACCGATCGCGCGCCGTCGGGGCCACACGAACATCAGCGCCACGAGCATGATCCCGGCCGCCGCGAACAGCGCAAG
>JAKJFB010000713.1:0-247 GCA_022705125.1 Pseudomonadota bacterium | reverse complement strand
CCTGCCACTGCATGGCCCAACGCTATGGGACGGTGGTCACCGCACGCCTGTCGGCGACTGCGTGTCCTCCTGCTGATACTGCGCGACGAGCTCGAGTTCAGCCTGCTTGCGCGGGTAGGCGAACCACGTGATCGCCACCGCGATGAGGATGGCGATGATGCCCGCGGCATACGCGGCGTTCGATCCCTCCAGGAAGGCCTTGCGTGCGGCCTCCTCGATCACAGATGCGTACGTCGGGTACTGCGCA
>JAKJFB010000712.1 GCA_022705125.1 Pseudomonadota bacterium | reverse complement strand
GATGTCCTCGGCCGCGGCCTGGCAGCAGTTCGCCACGCCGGTGTCAGCCTCCCTACACGCGTGTAGAAAAAGCAGGGCCGCGAAGGGCCCCGACTGGTAACGGATCGAGCGCCCGGTTCAGAACCCGGAAGTCACGTCCAGGCCGTAGGTGAGCGGCTCGCGATGCAAGCGCCGGACATGACGCGTGTCCTCGGCGCCTGCAGATCAGGCGCCGGTATTGCCGGCACCCAGGTAGGCATCGTCGTCATCGGCGGCGGTGATTTCCCGGTAACGATCCATGCCGTGCGGCCACTGCGTGACGATGCGCCCGGAGGCGGCGCGGTAGTAGTCGTGCGCGCCGCTGTGCCAGACGGCCACCGCGTCCAGATCCGCCTGCAGGCGGCGGTTGTAGTCGGCCATGACCTCGGGCTTCACCTCGATCCACGCGAGCTTCTCGCGCGTCATGCGCTGCAGGTGGCGCAGCAGGTAGTCCACCTGGCACTCGATCTGGAAGATGATCGAACCGTTGTTGGTGTTCGGTCCGTAGAGCATGAACAGGTTCGGGAAGCCGGCCACCGTGATGCCCAGGTAGGCCTGGGCGCCATCGGCCCATGCGTCGTCGAGCCTCACTCCGTCACGCCCGCTGACGGCAATGGTCGAAAGGAATCGCGTGGTGTCGAAGCCGGTCGCCAGCACGATGGTGTCGACGACGCGCGGCGTCCCGTCGCGCGTCACGATCGCCTCGGGCGTGATACCGGCGATCGGTTCGGTGACGAGCTGCACGTTGGAGCGGTTGAAGGTCGGGTACCAGTCGTTGGAGATCAGCGCGCGCTTGGCGCCGAAAGGGTAGTCGGGCGTGAGCTTGGCGCGCGTCGCGGGATCCTTCACCAACTCCAGATTCTGCAGGCACACCGCGGCGGAATCGCGCAGGATGTCCGGATCGACCAGCGTCTGAATCGCGTTTACCCAGTTCCAGACGGTCTCGCGCTCGGCCGCGGCGGCGGCCGGATCGTCGCGAAACTCCGCGAGTTGCTCCGGTGTGTACGCGTCCTCGCGCGGACGCACCCAGTTCGGTGTGCGCTGGTAGACGTCGAGACGCCGCGCGAGGCGCGCGATCTGCGGCACGAACTGCACGGCGCTCGCGGCGCTGCCGATCACCGCGACGTCGCGTCCGGCCAGGTCGTGCGCATGGTTCCAGCGCGCCGAGTGGAACACCGTCCCGGCGAAGCGATCGAGCCCCGCAATGGCCGGCCAGGCGGGCAGGTTGAACATCCCGACCGCGCCGACCAGTACCTCGGCCTGCAGCGTCCTGCCGTCGGCCAACGTGAGCTCCCACGCGGCCTGCGTCTCGATCCAGCGCGCCGCGCTCACCGGGGTGTTCAGGCGGATGTGCGGCCACAGTCCGAAGCGCGCGACGCAGTCCTCCATGTAGGCCCGGATCTCCGGCTGCGTGGCATAGGGGCGTGGCCAGTCGCGCTCGAGCGCGAAGGAGAAGGAGTACAGGTGCGACGGCACGTCGCAGGCGCAGCCCGGATAGCTGTTGTCTCGCCAGGTTCCACCGACGTCCCCGGAACGTTCGTAGAGCACGAAGTCGGTCTCGCCCGCTTCGCCCA
>JAKJFB010000711.1 GCA_022705125.1 Pseudomonadota bacterium | reverse complement strand
CGCGTTGCGCAACACCACGTTCGATCTGCGCCCACTCCGACTGATCCATGATCATCGGCAGCAAATCCAGCGACCACGGACGCGACTGTCGGCCCTCGCTTTCCAGCGCGTCGGAGTAAAGGTTGTAGGTGACGCCGTTATCTTCGATTCTGCGCACCAGGCTGGCGTGCAACTCGTCGAGCTGGCTCAGCAGCGCTTCAGGCGTACGTTCCGCGGCCGGTAACGCCGCCATCGCCCGTTCGAGAAAGGTTTGCCAGACCGTGCGCGTGGCCTCGCCGTCGCGCAGTGCATCGAAGTGCCCAGCCGGTGCGCGGCGCGCCAGCGAGACAAGCGCGCTGACCGCTTGCGCGACACGATCACCGTCGTTCGCAGCATCGGCATCAAAGAGGGAAGACATGAGCAGAGTGTAGCGGCGCTACGTCAATGCCAGTCGTCGCCTGTTCATTGCATGCCCGCGAGGTTCTAAGTCCGTCGCAAATCGAGCGTGAACGGATGCTCGTGATTGACCGTTGCCGGCGCCACCACCATCCGCCCTGGCGTGTGCCCCATGCGCAAAAAGCGCGACAACCGCCGCGATTCGGCCTCGTACGCGTTGATCGGGAACACGCTCGGGTTGGACCCGCCCGGATGCTGCACGTGGTACTGGCAGCCGCCGAGGCTCTTGTTCATCCAGGTGTCGACGATATCGAAAGTGACTGGCGCATGCACCTGAATCGAGGGATGCAGCGCCGACGGCGGGCTCCAGGCCTTGTAGCGCACGCCGGCGACAAAGTGACCGACGGTGCCAGTCGGCTGCAGCGGCAGCGCCTGGCCGTTGGCCGTAACCACATAACGTGCATCGTTGAGCCCGGTCACGCTGACTTCGAGCCGCTCCAGCGACGAGTCGACATAGCGCACGGTGCCGCCGATCGCGCCTTCTTCGCCCATCACGTGCCAGGGCTCGAGCGCGCCGCGCAGGGCGAGGTGAACGCCGCGCGCAGCGATCTCGCCGAACAGCGGGAAGCGGAACTCAAAGTGCGGTGCAAACCACGCTAGCTCGAACGCGAAGCCGTGCGCGCGCAGGTCGTCGACGACCTCGCGCAGGTCCTCGCGCACGAAGGTCGGCAGCATGAAGCGGTCGTGCAGCGCGGTGCCCCAGCGCGACAGCGAATGATGCTTGGGCTGCTTCCAGAAGCGCGCGACGAGGGCGCGCAGCAGCAGCTGCTGCACGATGCTCATGCGGGCATGCGGCGGCATCTCGAACGCGCGCAGTTCGAGCAGGCCGAGGCGGCCGGTCGGACCATCGGGCGAGTACAGCTTGTCGATGCAGAACTCGGTGCGATGCGTGTTGCCGGTAACGTCGATCAGGATGTTGCGCAGCGTACGGTCGACCAGCCAGGGCGGCATCTCGCAGCCGTAGATTTCGCGGTTCTTCTCGATCTGTGTGAGGGCTATTTCCAGTTCGTAGAGCTGGTCGTTGCGCGCCTCGTCAATGCGCGGTGCCTGCGAGGTGGCACCGATGAACAGGCCGCTGAACAGGTACGACAGGCTCGGATGGTTGTGCCAGTAAGCGATCAGACTGCCGAGCAGCTCGGGCTTGCGCAGGAACGGAGAG
>JAKJFB010000710.1 GCA_022705125.1 Pseudomonadota bacterium | reverse complement strand
GCCCGGACGACCTCGACCTGCTGAACTCGGTGACGACCAACATCATGGGCCGCACGATCTGCGCGCTCGGTGACGCCGCCTCGATGCCGGTGCAGAGCTTCGTCAAGCACTTTGGCAGCGAGTTCGAATACCACATCGAAAACAAGAAGTGCCTCGTGCCGCCCGAAGTGCAGCGCGCTGGCAGTCAAATCTACGTGAGCCCGTCATGCTAGAGATCGAAATCGACGGCAAGCAGGTCCAGGTCAACGACGGCAGCACGGTGATCGAGGCTGCAGCGGTTGCCGGGTCCTACATTCCGCACTTCTGTTACCACAAGAAGCTGTCCATCGCGGCGAGCTGTCGGATGTGCCTGGTGCAGGTCGAGAAGGCGCCCAAGCCGCTGCCCGCCTGCGCGACACCCGTTACCAATGGCATGAAGGTATGGACGCACTCCGAGCTCGCCGTGAAGGCGCAGAAGGGGGTGATGGAGTTCCTGCTGATCAACCACCCGCTCGACTGTCCGATCTGTGACCAGGGCGGCGAGTGCCAGCTGCAGGACCTCGCAGTGGGCTACGGTTCGACCGCCTCGCGCTACCAGGAAGAGAAGCGCGTGGTGTTCAACAAGAACCTTGGCGCGCTGGTGTCGACCGACATGACGCGCTGCATCAACTGCACGCGCTGTGTTCGCTTCACCACCGAGATCGCCGGCGAGATGGAGCTCGGCCAGGCCTTCCGCGGCGAGCATGCGGAGATCATGCCCTTCATCGAGAAGACGGTCGATTCCGAGCTCTCCGGCAACATCATCGACCTCTGCCCGGTCGGTGCGCTGACCTCGAAGCCTTTCCGCTTCGCCGCTCGTACCTGGGAGCTCTCGCGCCGCAAGTCGGTGAGCCCGCACGACTCCCTCGGCGCCAACCTGATCGTCCAGACCAAGCACGACGTGGTGAAGCGCGTGCTGCCGTTCGAGAACGAAGACGTCAACGAGTGCTGGCTGTCCGACAAGGACCGCTTCTCCTACGAGGCCCTGTCCAGCGAGCAGCGCCTCGGCGCGCCGATGATCCGCCAGGGCGGGCAGTGGAAGCAGGTCGATTGGCAGGCCGCCCTCGAGTTCGTCGCCACCGGCCTGCGCGGCGTCGAGCGCGATCATGGTGCCGCCTCGATCGGCACGCTGGCCTCGCCGCACGCCACGGTCGAAGAGCTCTACCTGCTGCAGAAGCTGATGCGCGGGCTCGGTAGCGAGAACATCGATTTCCGCCTGCGCCAGGTCGACTTCCGTGCCGACGGCAAGCGCGCCGGCGCTCCGTGGCTGGGGATGCCGATCGCCGGCGTCAAGGATCTGACCCGCCTGCTCGTGGTCGGCAGCTTCCTGCGCAAGGATGCGCCGCTGCTGGCGCAGCGCGTGCGCCAGGCCGCAAAGAAAGGCCTGCACGTCAGCGCCATCGGCCCGAACGCCGAAGAGTGGTTGCTCCCGGTGCGCAACCGCGCGCTGGTCGCGCCTTCGGCGATGGTGGCCACGCTCGGCCAGGTCGTGGTCGCGCTGGCGAAGGAGAAGGGCGCCGAGGTCAGCGTCGCGCTGCTCGGCAAACTTCCCGAGACAGTGAGCGATGAAGCGCTCGCCATC
>JAKJFB010000070.1 GCA_022705125.1 Pseudomonadota bacterium | reverse complement strand
ATTTTTGCACATGCGTGGTGCCACCGGTGCTGGCTGGGACTGTCGCGGAAAAACCACGGGCGCCGCGGCGACCCGCATTCAGGCGTCGAGCGGCATCCCATGGGCCGGCAGCGGAGTGCCATCGAGCGTGGCCTGATCGCCCCGCAGGCACAGGCGCCCTTCGGCGTAGAGGCGCGCCGCCAGCGGGTAGATCAGGTGCTCGCGTTCGAGCACGCGCGCCGCGAGCGTTTCCGGCGTGTCGCCGGGCAGCACCGCTACCCTGGCCTGCACGATCGCCGGACCGCCATCGAGGTCCTCGGTGACGAAGTGCACCGTGGCGCCGTGCTCGGCGTCGCCCGCCGCAAGCGCGCGCTGGTGCGTGTGCAACCCCGGGTAGAGCGGCAGCAGGGACGGGTGGATGTTCAGCAGCCGTCCGGCGAAATGGCGCACGAAACCGGGCGTGAGGATGCGCATGAAGCCGGCCAGGATCACGAGGTCGGGGGCGTGCGCGTCGATGCGACGTGCGAGCTCGGCATCGAATGCCGCGCGGTTCGCGAAGCCCTGGTGATCCAGTACCTCGGCAGCGATGCCGGCCAGGCGCGCACGCTCCAGGGCGCGCACGCCGGCCTTGTTGCTGATTACCGCGGCGACGGTGCAGGGGAAGGATGGGTCGCGACAGGCATCGATGAAGCTCTGCAGGTTGCTGCCGCTGCCCGAGACCAGGACGACGAGGCGACAGGGCTGCGTGGACGGATGCGCCTCAGCAGCCAAGCATGCGCACCCGTTCGCTGCCCTCGGGCGCGGTCTCGATGTGCCCGATGCGCCAGGCGTTCTCGCCCGCGGCGCGAAGCTGCGCGATCGCCGCCTCGCACCCGGCCTCGGGCACGCAGACCACCATGCCGACGCCGCAGTTGAAGGTGCGGTACATCTCCATGCGCGCCACCTTGCCGGTGCGCGCGAGCCAGCGGAACAGCTCCGGCTCCTGCCAGCTGGCGGCATCGAGCACGGCGCAGCTGCCCGCGGGCAGCACCCGCGGGATGTTCTCGAGCAGGCCGCCGCCGGTGATGTGCGCGAGCGCGTTCACCTGGCACTGCTCGATCAGCGCGAGCAGCGGCTTGACGTAGATGCGCGTGGGCGCCATCAGCGCCTGGCCGAGCGGGCGGCCGTCGAGATCGGCGTCGAGCGCGGCACCGCTCAGCTCGAGGATCTTGCGGATCAGGGAATAGCCGTTGGAGTGCGCGCCGCTCGAGGCCAGCGCGATCAGGGCATCGCCCGGCGCCACGCGGCTGCCGTCGATGATCCGGCTCTTCTCCACCACGCCGACGCAGAAGCCGGCGAGGTCGTAATCCTCGCCCTCGTACATGCCGGGCATCTCGGCGGTCTCGCCGCCGACCAGCGCGCAGCCTGCCTGCTCGCAGCCGGTGCCGATGCCCTGGATGACCCGGGTCGCCACGTCGACGTTGAGCCGGCCGGTGGCGTAGTAATCGAGGAAGAACAGCGGTTCGGCGCCGGCGACCACGAGGTCGTTGACGCACATCGCCACCAGGTCGATGCCGATGCTGTCGTGGATGCCGAGCTGCATCGCCAGGCGCAGCTTGGTGCCGACACCGTCGGTGCCGGAGACCAGCACCGGTTCCTTGTAGCGCTTGGGAATCTCGCACAGCGCGCCGAAGCCGCCGAGCCCGCCCAGCACCTCGGGGCGCCGTGTGCGGCGCGCCACGCCCTTGATGTTCGCGACCAGGGCATTGCCGGCGTCGATATCGACCCCCGCATCCTTGTAGGAGAGACCGTCGTTGCTGGCTTCGGACATGGGCGTTCGCCTTCGCTGGGGCGCGCGATTCTAGCAGCAGGCCCTCCGGCCCAGCAAACCGCGTCCGGCGCTGTGTGAAGCCGCCGGCCTTGCTAGAATGCCGCTCACCATCGGATCGCGGCAGCCGCAAACGCATGAGTTCCCGAATCGCTCGCCAGGGCTTTCTCTGTCTGGCCCTCGGCCTGCTCGTGCTGGCGGCCCGGGCGGAAACGGTCAAGGGCCTCTACGAGGCCGACGTGCCGGTCGCGAGCCAGGACGAGCAGGCGCGCGCGGTCGCGGTCGACACCGGCTTCCGGCAGGTGCTGGTCAAGGTCGCGGGATCGGCAGGCGTGCTCGACAACCCCGGCGTTGCCGCGGCGCTGCCGCGCGCCAACAACTACCTGCTGCAGTTCTACTTCACGCAGATCGACTATCCGCCGCGAGACAGCGGGCCCGCCCGGGAGCCGGGGCTCCACGTGGTGTTCGCGCCGCGGGCGGTGGACGACATCCTGCGCCGTGCCGGCGAGCCGATGCTGCCGCCCAACCGCCCGGCGACATTGCTCTGGCTCACGCTGGATGACGGCGCGGGGCCGCGCCTGCTGAGCAGTGCCGTCGACACCGAGGTCGCCGACTGGCTGAGCTTCCATGCCGCGCGCCGCGCCATGCCGTTGCTGTTCCCGCAGATGGACATCGAGGACAGCGCCGCGCTCACCCCGGAGCAGGTGGCGGCGCTGGATGATGCGGCGACGCTACGCGCTTCGGCGCGCTACGGCGCCGAGTCGGTGCTGGCCGCGCGCCTGGTGCGCGCCAGCGACGGCTCCTGGCTCGGCGAATGGCGTTACCTGGCCGGCGCGCAGGGCAGCACAGGGCAGCCGGGCGACGCTGCGGTGGGTGACGCTGCGCCGGGCGATGTGGTGGCCGGCGACGTTGCCGCTGGTGCCGTGCCGGGCAACAACCCGACGAGCAGCGACGGGTCGGGCAGCGCGCCCACGCTGGACGGGCTCGCCGGGCAACTCGTGGATTTCATGGCCGATGCGGTGGCCGCGCGCTACGCGGTGCAGACCGGGATCGCGAACACCGAGCAGTTGCGCTTGCGCGTCGATGGCGTGGCTGGCTTCGCGGCCTACGAGAAACTCTCGCGGCTGCTGAAGGCAATGACCTCGGTGCGCGGCCTGCAGCTGGTGCTCATCGATCGCGATACCCTGTTCTTCGACATCGTCACCGACAGCAACTTCGCGTCGGTGGCGCGCGAGATCGCGCTGCTGTCGCAGTTGAGCAACGCCGGCGCCGAGGGCGAGCTGCATTACCGCTGGGTCGGGGGTTGAGCGCGATGACGGAACCCGCGACTGCCGGCGCGAGCGCCACGCAACGATTGCTGGGGTTCGGCTTGCTGTTGCTGGCAGGCCTGCTGCTGCACCTGCTCGGCCCGATCCTGACGCCGTTTCTCGTCGCGCTCGCGCTGGCCTATCTGTGGGATCCGGCGGTCGATCGCCTCGAGCGCGCGGGGCTGGGGCGCGCCGTGGCCGTGAGCCTGGTGTTCCTGGTGATGACGCTGCTGATCGTGCTGCTGGTGCTGGTGCTGGTGCCGCTGCTAGGGCGCCAGATGCACGTGATGGCGGCCAAGGTGCCGGTGGTGGTGGAGTGGTTTCGCGCCACGCTGCTGCCCTGGCTGCAGCACAAGTTCAGCGTCGGCGAAGGCGACATCCCGCTCGAGGACATCAAGGACGCGTTGATGGCGAACTGGCAGAGCGCGGGCGGCATCGCGCAGCGCGTGCTCAGTTCGGCCACCACCTCCTCGCTCGCGCTGCTGGGCTGGTTCGCGAACCTGGTGCTGGTGCCGGTCGTGACGTTCTACCTGCTGCGCGACTGGGACGTGATGATCGCCCGGGTGCGCGGCGTGCTGCCGCGCGCCTGGGAGCCCACCGCGGTGGCGCTGGCGCGCGAATGCGACGAGGTCGTCAGCGCGTTCATCCGCGGGCAACTGCTGGTGATGCTGGCGCTCGGTTTCTGCTACACGCTCGGGCTCATGCTGGTCGGCCTGGACCTCGCGCTGCTGATCGGCGTGCTCGCGGGGCTCGCGAGCATCGTGCCCTACCTGGGTCTGGTGCTCGGCGTGGCCGCCGCCGCGGTCGCGGCGCTGGTGCAGTTCGGCGACTGGGTGCCGCTGCTCTGGGTCGCGCTGGTGTTCGTGCTGAGCCAGATGCTGGAGGGCATGTACCTCACGCCGAAGCTGGTCGGGGATCGCATCGGCCTGCACCCGGTGGTGGTGATCTTCGCGGTGATGGCCGGCGGGCAGCTGTTCGGCTTCACCGGCGTGCTGCTGGCGCTGCCCGTTTCGGCGGTGATCATGGTGCTGCTGCGCCACGTGCACGAGCGTTACCGCGCCAGTCGCTATTACGGACCGGCCGTCGCGGCGCAGGAGATCGCGCCCGGCGCGTCGCCCGCGCACGATAGCGCCCCGCCGCCGGCCTGAGAGCCTGTGAAACCTCCGCCCCCCTGCTGCGGTCGCCGTTTTGCGGCTGCGGCTGCGTTGCGCCACGCGAAAACTGCGGTCATTTGGTCCACCAAACTCCCTTGTTTTCGCGTAGCGCGCCTTGCCTCGCTCGCAAATCGGCGTCCTCGCGACGGGCGTCGAAAGTTTCACAGGCTCTGATGCCCACGCAATTGCCGTTGCCGGTGCGCCTCCCCGACGAGGCCTCGTTCGCGAACTTCCTGGTCTGCGCGCAGAATCGCGCGGCGGTCGAGACATTGCACCATTTCCTCGCGGCCGGCCACGGCAGCCTGTTCCTGCACGGGCCGCCCGGCAGCGGGCGCACCCACCTGCTGCAGGCAGCCTGCCACGCGGTCGAGGCGCGCGGGGGTGCGATCGTCTACCTGCCGCTCGGCGAGTTGCAGGATGCGCCACCGGCGGAGTTGCTCGCGGGCCTCGAGGCGCACGCACTGGTCTGCCTCGACGACGCGGACGCGGTCGCGGGCCGACGCGACTGGGAAGAGGCGATGTTCCATCTCTACAACCGCTGCCTGGAAACCGGCTGCCGCCTGCTGCTGGCCGCGGCGCTGCCGCCGCAGCAGGCCGGGCTCGCGCTCGCGGACCTGCGCTCGCGCCTGCAGGGCGGGGCGATCGGCGCGCTGGCCGAGCCCGATGACGAGGGCAAGATCGCCGCGCTGGTGCTGCGCGCGCACAATCGCGGCATCACGCTGGAGCCCGGGGTGGCGCGCTTCGTCTGGCAGCGCAGTCCGCGCGGCATGGCGGCGCTGATCGCCGTGCTGGATCGTCTGGATACCGCATCGCTGGGCGCCGGGCGGCGGCTCAGTGTTCCCTTCGTGAAGGAAGTGATGGGCTGGTGAGGGCCGTGTGGACGCGCAGCCGATGCGCCGCTGGCAGCCGGCGCCGTGGTTGCACGGCCACGTGCACCACAGCGGCCATCAGCGCATCGGCGCGACACGCGTTCTGGTCGACCCCGCGCGGTCATGCGCCCGGCGGCGTGGTCGAGAACCCGGCGTTCGACATCGATCTGTACACCGAACTGGATTGAGAGCCCTGAACATGAACGCACCGCAATCCCTGGACGCAGCGATCGTCGAGCACATCGCCGAGGCGGTGGTCTTCGCCAACCGCGACGGCGTGATCGAACGCTGGAACGCCGCAGCGGCAGCAATGTTCGGTTTCAGCGCCGCAGAGGCCACCGGCCAGCGGCTGGACCTGATGATCCCCGAGCACCTGCGCGCCGCCCACTGGCGCGGCTTCGACGCGGCGATGATCAGCGGCACGCTGCGCCTGAACGGCCACGCGACGCTGACCCGCGGGTTGCACAAGTCGGGGCGCAAGCTCTATGTCGAGATGAGCTTCGCGCTCGTGCGCGACGGCGCGGGCGCGGTCGTCGGTTCGGTCGCGGTGGCGCGCGACGTCACCGAGCGGGTCGAGCGCGAGAAGGCGGCGCGCGCCGCCGCGCCGCCGGGCTGACGGTCGCCTGTTACTGCAGGCGGAGTGGCAACACCGCAAAACCGCTGCCCGGGAAGCTCGCGCGTTGCGGGGCGGACTCGGCGGTGAGCCCGATTGCATGCGTGCCCGCCAGCAGCGCTTGCATCAGCACGCGCAGTTCGAGCCGGGCCAACGGTGCCCCGGGGCAGACATGCACGCCGGCGCCATACAGCAGGTTGTTGCCGGCGTTGCGCGCGGGGTCGAAGGCATCGGGGTCGCCGAACACCGCTTCGTCGCGGTTGGCTGCCGCCCAGATCAGCGTCAGGCGCTCGCCGGCGTCGAGCCGGCGGCCACCGATCTCGACCGGGCAGGTGGTGACGCGGCGGTTGGCAATCAGCGGCGGGTGGATGCGCAGGATCTCGTCGATGGCCGCCGGCAGCTCGCCAGGCCGTCGGCGCAGCTCGTCCTGCAGCGCCGGATGCGTGGCCAGGTAGTGCAGCAGGATGCCGACGCTCGCGGCGATCGTACCCAGTTCGCCGACCGTCCAGTTGCGCACGATGCTGACGATTTCCTCGTCACTCAGCGCGCGGCCGTGGATGCGCTCGCCCAGCAGCCTGCTGGTCACGTCGTCGGCCGCTGCTGCGCCCGCATCGCGCCGCTGCACCAGTTGCTGCTTGATGTAGCCGTCGAACTCGAGCGCGATCCGCGCCATTGCCGAGCGGTCGCCGGCGCGCGTGGCGCGATGGTTGTCGGCGATCCACTGGCGCAGCGGCTCGTGCAGGCGGTCGGGCCAGCCCATGAACGCGCACTGGATGCGCAGCGCGAACGGCTGGGCGAAGCCGGCCATCGCCTCGAAGGGTTCGCCGCGCGGCAGGGCCGCGATCAACGCATCGACGATCGCCCGGCACGTGGGCTCGAAGTCGGCCATGCGCTCGACGCTGAAATAGCGCTCGATGATCTGCCGGTACGGCGTGTGTTCCGGCGGGTCCATCGCATTCGGAATCGACAGATGGTTCGACGCGGCATTGCTGAAGCTCGCCGGGTCGTGCAGCACGCGCATCAGATCGGCATGCCGGAACAGCGACCACCACAGGTAGTCGCTATGCGCGATCGCGCAGCGCCGGCGCATCGCATCGTAGGCGGCGATCTGGTCGTTCAGCACTTCCGGCGACGCCGGGTTCCAGTCGGTCGGCGGGGCAGCGCTCATCGATGTCCTCGCTGTCTTCGGGGCTGACATGGCGGACATCATCGCTGCAGCGCGGGCCTCGGCGCAACGCTGCCCGCTGCAGCGTTTGCGCGGGCGCAACTTGCGAGCGAATGGGGCTTGCTGCGCGGCACGCGGCCTTTCAGCGGCTCAGTGTTCCCTTTGTGAAATCGGTGATGGGCTGGTTACGACCATCTAGGTCGGCATTCATGCCGACAGAGGGTTCGTCGGCCGCGCCTGTCGCCATGAATGGCGGCCTGCGTGCCCCGGATGGCGCACGAAGTTGACGTTAACGTAAACGGCAGGTATCGTTGCCGCGCCACCATCCGGGGACGCTGCGATGCAGAAGAGCTACACGATCCGCGAGCTCGCGCAGGAGTTCGGCATCACCGCGCGCACCATGCGCCATTACGAGGAGCTCGGCCTGCTGGCGCCGGCGCGCCGCGGACAGGCGCGCGTCTACTCGGCGGCCGACCGCACCCGTCTCAAGCTGATCGTGCGCGGCAAGCGCCTCGGCCTCAGCCTCGAGGAGAGCCGCGAGATCATCGCGATGTACGATCCGGAGCACGGCAACGAACAGCAGTTGCGGCGCCTGCTCGAACGCGTGCGCGAGCAGCGCGTGGCGCTGCAGGCGCGGCTGGCGGATCTCGATGCCGTCGAGGCCGGCTGCCTTGCCTCGCTCGCCGACGTCGACGCCGACGCCGAAGCCGACGCCGAAGCCGAAGCCGACGCCGAAGCCGCACCCACCCGACCCGCACGCCGGAGGGCGAACCGATGAGCATTTCCTGGCCCGCGTTGAACTTCGACCTCGGCGCGGATATCGACATGCTGCGCGATACCGTCGCGGCCTTCTGCGCCGCCGAGATCGCGCCGCGCGCCGCGGCGATCGATCGCGAGAACAATTTTCCCGCCGACCTGTGGCGCAAGTTCGGCGAGCTCGGGCTGCTCGGCATGACCGTCGCCGAGCAGTACGGCGGCTCCGGCATGGGCTACCTGGCGCACGCCGTCGCGATGGAAGAGGTGAGCCGCGCCTCGGCGGCGGTGGGGCTCTCCTACGGCGCGCACTCCAATCTCTGCGTGAACCAGATCCACCGCAATGGCAGCGAGGCGCAGAAGAGCCGCTATCTGCCGCAACTGGTGAGCGGCGAGCACGTCGGCGCGCTGGCGATGAGCGAGCCGAACGCCGGTTCCGACGTGGTCAGCATGCGCCTGCGCGCCGAGAAGCGCGGCGACCGCTACGTGCTCAACGGCAACAAGATGTGGATCACCAACGGGCCCGACGCCAGCGTCTACGTGATCTACGCCAGGACCGATCCCGCGGCCGGCTCGCGCGGTATCACGGCCTTCATCGTCGAGCGCGATTTCCCCGGCTTCTCGCGCGCGCAGAAGCTCGACAAGCTCGGCATGCGCGGCTCCAACACCTGCGAGCTGGTGTTCGAGGACTGCGAGGTGCCGGCCGCGAACGTGCTCGGGCGCGAGAACGGCGGCGTGGCGGTACTGATGTCGGGGCTGGACTACGAGCGCGTGGTGCTCTCGGGCGGCCCCGTGGGGATCATGCAGGCCTGTCTCGACGTGGTCGTTCCCTACATGCACGAGCGCAAGCAGTTCGGCCAGTCCATCGGCGAGTTCCAGCTGGTCCAGGGCAAGATCGCCGACATGTACGCCGCGCTCAACGCCAGTCGCGCCTACCTCTATGCCGTGGCGAAGGCCTGTGATCGCAACGAGACCGCGCGCAAGGACGCCGCCGCGGTGATCCTGTACACGGCCGAGGCGGCGACGAAGGCGGCGCTCGATGCGATCCAGATCCTCGGCGGCAACGGCTACATCAACGACTACCCGACCGGGCGGCTGCTGCGTGACGCCAAGCTCTACGAGATCGGCGCGGGCACCTCCGAGATACGCCGCATGCTGATCGGGCGCGAATTGTTCAACGAAACCCGCTGAGCGGGCACAGGGACCAGTCATGAACGTGATCCAGAGCGCGCTCAACACGCGCAGCCAGGAGTTCGCCGACAACCGCGCGGCCATGCAGGCGCAGGTGCAGGACCTGCGCGGGAAGCTGGCCGCGGCGCGCGGCGGCGGCGGCGAGAAGGCGCGCGCGCTGCACACCAGCCGCGGCAAGCTGTTGCCGCGCGAGCGCATCGACGCGCTGCTCGATCCCGGCGCGCCCTTCCTCGAGTTCTCCGCGCTCGCCGCGATGGGCGTCTACGACGAGGACGTGCCGGCGGCGGGCATCGTCACCGGCATCGGGCGCGTCAGCGGGCAGGAGTGCGTGATCGTCGCCAACGACGCGACCGTCAAGGGCGGCACCTACTATCCGCTCACCGTGAAAAAGCACCTGCGGGCGCAGACCATCGCCGCGGAGAACAACCTGCCGTGCATCTACCTGGTGGATTCGGGCGGTGCGAACCTGCCGCGCCAGGACGAGGTGTTCCCGGACCGCGAGCACTTCGGGCGCATCTTCTTCAACCAGGCCAATATGTCGGCGCGCAATATCGCGCAGATCGCGGTGGTGATGGGCTCCTGCACCGCGGGCGGGGCCTACGTGCCGGCGATGGCCGACGAGGCGATCATCGTGCGCCAGCAGGGCACGATCTTCCTCGGCGGTCCGCCGCTGGTGCGCGCGGCGACCGGCGAGATCGTGAGCGCCGAGGACCTGGGTGGCGCCGACGTGCACTGCCGCACCTCCGGGGTCGCGGACCACTATGCGCGCAACGACCATCACGCGCTGGAGTTGGCACGCCGTGCCGTGGCGCGCCTGAACCGCGTGAAGAACCTCACGCTCGATGTGGCGCCCGTGCGCGAGCCGCGCTACGCCGCGGACGAGATATACGGTGTGATTCCGCGCGACACACGCAAGCCCTACGACGTGCGCGAGGTGATCGCGCGCATCGTGGACGCCTCGGAATTCGACGAGTTCAAGTCGCTCTACGGCACCACGCTGGTCTGCGGCTTCGCGCGCATCTGGGGCTACCCGGTGGGCATCGTCGCCAACAACGGCATCCTGTTCAGCGAGTCGGCGCAGAAGGGCGCGCACTTCGTCGAGTTGTGCGCGCAGCGCGGCATTCCGCTGGTGTTCCTGCAGAACATCACCGGCTTCATGGTGGGGCGCCAGTACGAGACCGGCGGCATCGCCAAGCACGGCGCCAAGATGGTGACCGCGGTCGCGTGCGCGGCGGTGCCCAAGTTCACCGTGCTGATCGGCGGCTCCTTCGGCGCCGGCAACTACGGCATGTGCGGGCGCGCCTACGACCCGCGCCTGCTGTTCATGTGGCCCAACGCGCGCGTCTCGGTGATGGGCGGAGAGCAGGCCGCCGGCGTGCTGGCGCAGATCAAGCGCGACCAGAAGGAACGCCAGGGCGAGGCCTGGAGCGCCGAGGAGGAGGCCGGTTTCAAGCGCCCGATCATCGAGCGCTACGAGGAACAGGGCCATCCTTATTTCGCCTCGGCGCGGTTGTGGGACGACGGCGTGATCGACCCCGCCGAGACGCGCATGGTGCTTGGATTGGGTATTTCGGCCTCGCTGAACGCGCCGATCGAGCCCACGCGTTTCGGCGTGTTCCGCATGTAGGTTCGGCTTCAGCCGAACATCGTAATCGTTCCGAAAAGACGTCCGGCTGATGCCGGACCCACGAGGTGGGTGGAAATGTTCGAGAAGATCCTGATCGCCAACCGCGGTGAAATCGCCTGCCGCGTGATCCGCACCGCGCGCCGCCTCGGCATCCACACCGTGGCGGTGTACTCCGATGCCGACCGCGATGCACTGCATGTCAGCATGGCCGACGAGGCGGTGCGTATCGGCGCCGCGGCGCCGCGCGAGTCCTACCTCTGCGGCGAGCGCATCATCGCGGCTGCGCGCGCCACCGGCGCCCAGGCCATCCATCCCGGTTACGGCTTCCTGTCCGAAAACGCCG
>JAKJFB010000709.1 GCA_022705125.1 Pseudomonadota bacterium | reverse complement strand
CGCGAGGTGGCGCAGCGCCTGCGCGGCGCGCTGCGCGAGGAGGACACGGTGGCGCGGGTGGGCGACGACGACTTCGCGATCGTGGTCGAGAACCTGGGCGCGGACCGCGACGAAGCGATCGGCCGCGCCGAGAAGATCGCCGAGCACCTGCACCGCTGCGTGACCGCGCCCTGCGAGCTCGGCCTCGCGAGCGGCCCCTACCACGTCGGCGCGAGCCTGGGCCTGACCCTGTTCCGCGGCCGCAACGCGGCGGCCGACGCGGTGCTCAAGCAGGCCGAGGTGGCGGTGGCGCGCGCCAAGGACGACGGCCGCAACCTGATCCGCTTCTTCAGCGAGGCGATGCAGGCGGTGGTGGCCGCGCGCGCCGAGCTGGAGCTGAAGCTGCGCGCGGCGCTGGCCGGCAACGGCTTCCGCCTGTACTACCAGCCGCAGCTCGACCGCAACGGCCGCGTGATCGGTGCCGAGGCGCTGATCCGCTGCTTCGACGCCGAGGGCGAGATGATCTCGCCCGCCGCCTTCATCCCGCTCGCCGAGGAGACCGGCCTCATCGTGCCGATCGGCGAGTGGGTGCTGGAGACCGCCTGTGCGCAACTGCGTGCATGGCAGCGCACGCCCTCCACGGCCGGGCTGAGCCTGTCGATCAACGTCAGCGCGCGCCAGTTCCACCAGCCCGACTTCGTCGGCAAGGTGGCGGCGGCGATCGAGCGCCACCGCATCCGCCCCGGCGGCCTCGAGATCGAGCTCACCGAGAGCGTGGTGATCGGCGACATCGAGACCACGGTGCTGCGCATGCGCCAGATCAAGGCCCTGGGGGTGAGGTTCGCACTCGACGACTTCGGCACCGGCTATTCCTCGCTGTCCTATCTCAAGCGCCTGCCCTTCGACCAGCTCAAGATCGACCAGATGTTCGTGCGCGACATGGAGAAGGACACCAGCAGCGAGGCGATCGTGCGCGCGATCCTCGCGCTCAGCCGCTCGCTCGACCTGAAGGTGGTGGCCGAGGGTGTCGAGACCGCCGCCCAGCACGAGCTGCTGCTGACGCGCGGCTGCGAGCTGTTCCAGGGCTATCTGTTCGGCCGGCCGGTTCCGATCGAGGACTGGAAGGCAGGCTGAGATGGCGTACGTCCACCCGACCCACGCCCGCGCCGCGCAGCGCAGCCTCGGCGTGCTCGGCGTCGGCCTCGCCGGCGTGCTCGCGCTGTGGTGGCTGCCCACGCGCTGGGCCGCCGGGCTGGCGCACTACCTGCCGCTGCACCTGGCGCTGGAGACCGCCTCGATCGTCGCCGCCGTGCTGGTGTTCGCGGTCGCATGGCTGACGCCCGAGCGCAGCGCGGCGGCCAACACGCGCATCCTGGGGTGCTGCTTCCTCGGTGTGGCGGTGCTGGATTTCACCCACATGCTGTCCTACCTCGGCATGCCGGACTTCATCACGCCGAGCAGCCCCGAGAAGGCGATCGATTTCTGGATCGCCGCGCGCCTGCTGGCCGCGCTCGGCATGCTGACGGCGGTGCTGCTGCCGTGGCGGGTGCACCCCGGCCTGTCTCCCGGCCTGCTGCTGCTCGCGGTGGGCGCCTACGTGGGCCTGGCGCACGCGCTCTTCC
>JAKJFB010000708.1 GCA_022705125.1 Pseudomonadota bacterium | reverse complement strand
GCCCCAGCGGCACCGGATGCGCCCGCAGCCGCCCCGGCCCCCGCAGCCGCCCCCGTCACCAGTTCCGGCGCCTCCGACAGCAGCGACGTGCGTGCATCGCCCGCGCGGAACGCCGCGTGCGCGAGGATCGCGCGCAGCTGCTCGGTGTTGGTCGGCACGCCCGAAATGTGGAACTCGTCGAGCGCGCGCAGCGTGCGGTCGACCGCGGACGCGAACGTCTGTGCCGACCCCGACTGGCAGATCAGCTTGGCCAGCAGCGGGTCGAACTGCGGCGGCGGCGTCAGGCCCAGGTAGCCGCAGGCGTCGACCCGTACCCCCGGGCCGGACGGCTCGCGGTACGCACTGAGCGTGCCCACCCCCTGCGCGACGATGCGCGCCTGCACCGCGAACCCGCGCGGCGCGCCGACGGCGTCCTGGTCGGCCAGGCCGATTGCGGCGAGCGACGCGCCCGCGGCGATGCGGAACTGCGCCTCGACCAGGTCGACGCCCATCACCTGCTCGGTGATCGTGTGCTCGACCTGGATACGCGGGTTGCACTCGATGAAATAGTGGCGGCCGTCTTCCGGTGTGACCAGGAACTCGACCGTGCCGGCGTTCTCGTAGCCCGCGCCGCGCGCCAGCGTCAGCGCATCGGCCAGGATGCGCGCGCGCAAGGCGTCGTCGAGGTTGGGCGCGGGCGCGATCTCCACCACCTTCTGGTTGCGCAGCTGCACCGAGCAGTCGCGCTCGCGCAGGTGCACGACGTTGCCGTGCGCATCGCCCAGCACCTGCACCTCGATGTGCCGCGGCCGCACCACCAGCTTCTCGAGGAACAGCGCGCCGTCGCCGAAGGCCGCACGCGCCTCGCCCTGGCAGCGCGCGAACGCCTCGGGCAGGTCCTCGGCACGCTCGACCGCGCGCATGCCGCGCCCGCCGCCGCCGGCCGCGGCCTTCAGCATCACCGGAAAGCCCAGCGCCTGCGCCAGCGCCGTGGCCTGCGCAACGGAATGCAGCGCGTCTTCGCTGCCCGGCACCACAGGAATCTGCAGCGAACGCGCGAACGCACGTGCCTTCACCTTGTCGCCGAACAGCGCCAGCGCCGCCGGCGGCGGGCCGACGAAGCGCAGGCCCGCCTCCTGGCAGCGCTGCGCGAACACCGGGTTCTCCGACAGGAAGCCGTAGCCCGGGTGCACGCAGTCACAGCCGCTGGCGCGGGCGACCTCGATCATCGCGTCGATGTCGAGATAGGCGCGCACCGGGTCGGCCGACGTGGCGAGCCCGGCGCCGATGCCGTGCGCCTCGGTGGCGAAGCGGGTGTGCAGCGACAGGGCGTCGGCGGGCGCGAACACCGCCACCGACTCCATGCCCAGCGCCGACGCGGCGCGGGCAATACGGATCGCGATCTCGCCGCGGTTCGCGATCAGGACTTTCTTGTGCATGTCTCCTCCATGTGACCCGTCGAGTGTAGTGCGGGGCTCCTACAATCGCCGAACCACTCTGGAGACCCCGATGGCCGAAGAAGCCCTGATCCTGAACACCGTCGACGCCGGCGTCGCGACGCTCACCTTCAACCGCCCCGACAAGCTCAACGCCCTCACGCCCGACATGCTCGGGCAGTTCTTCGGCGAA
>JAKJFB010000707.1 GCA_022705125.1 Pseudomonadota bacterium | reverse complement strand
GCAGGTCGTCGCCGGCGCCCGGGAGGCGCCCGCGCTGGCGCAGCGTCACCTGCTGCGACAGACGGTCACCGGCGAGCAGGCGCAGCTGGAAGTCACCGCTCGCCAGCCCTTCCAGCGCCTGTTCCGCCACCCCGGTCGCCGTTTCGAGCCGCCAGCCTTCCAGCCCGTAACCAAAGGCCGGGTTGTGCAGGGGGCTCTCGGCATAATCGCGCACCGTCCACAGCCCGTAACCCAGCACCTCGCGGCGCTTCAGGACGCACACCGCGGCGTGCAGGAAGGCGGCAACTTCCTCGGGGCGGATCACGGCGTTGTTGCCATGGCCCACGGTGTTGTCCACGAAGTTGAACTGGTCGATGAACAGCCGGCGTCCCGACGTGGCGGCCGACTCCACCAGCAGTGCGTCCAGCAAGGCGAGGCTGCGCGTGGCCGGCAGTTGCTCACCCCGGTTGTCCGATCCCCAGAACGGGGCCCAGTAGATCGTCGACGGGTACCCTGGCGCAATCCGCATCATGCCGTCGTGACCGATCCACCCGGCCACCACGGGCTGGCCGTCGGGACCGGGTTCGAAACGCGGCTCGTCATCGACGCGCGCCTCGAACGAGAGCAGCGGGAACAGCGCCATCGCGGGCTCGAGCAACTTCGCGATCACGAGCCAGTCCCAGTAGGCATTGAACAGCACGGGGTCGCGCGCGGCGTCCGGCAGTGCCGGCGGATGCGCCGGGCCGGGCGACAGCGTGGACAGGTATTCCGACCAGGTGCCGGCGGCGGCCTGGTCCACGCGGCGCAGCCACAGGTCCTCCCAGCTCATGAACGCCATCACCACCCCCTCGCGGCCCTCGACCTCCTGCGACACGCGCCCCAGGAAACCGAAGAACGCCTCGCGCGCCTGCGCGTCGTTGAGCAGGCGCTGCTGGCGCTCCAGGACGCTGCCGGCCTGCGGATGGAAGCTCCAGCCATAGCCGAGGCGCAGCATCACCTTCAACCCGGCCTCGTCGGCGCGATCGAGCAGGAAGCGCAGGCGCTCGAACGCGCGTTCGTCGTAGGTACAGCACGGCGCGTACACGGGCTGGAAGTCGCCCCATGACACCAGCAGCACCACCGTGTCGAAGCCGTCGTCGACGAGTTGCCGGAAATCGGCGGCCACCTGCTCGCGCCGGAATCCCGCCAGGTAGTTCATCGGCCACTGCCGGCCGAACCAGTGGGCGGCAACGCGCCCGCGCACGGCATCGTCGGGCAGTGTTGCGGGGCTGTTCTGCACCAGTGCAGGCGATGCGGGCGATGCGGGCGATGCGGGCGCCGGGCCGCACGCCGCGAGCAGGGCAAGGCTGGCAGCGACGGCAAGGACGCTCGGGCGAAGGTTCATGCACGGGGATCCGGGAGGCTGGAACCGGATTATAGGGCGAGGGATCCGGCAAAGCCTGTGCGCGCCTGCCCGCTATTGCTCCTGCCCGGCCAGACCCATCATTTGCGCCGACAGCAGGATCACCTCGATCTCCTCGGTGCCCATGTGGCCGCCCTCCCCCGCGTGGGGGTTGAGGCCGGCCACCAGGATGCGTGGCGCCGGCAGGCTGAAGCGCTGGCTGAGATCGGCGTGCAGGATGCGCAGGGTGTCGG
>JAKJFB010000706.1 GCA_022705125.1 Pseudomonadota bacterium | reverse complement strand
GCTCGAGCCGACCACGCAGTTCCTGGCCACGCTCGGGGAGGCGCTGCCGGCCGGGGAATTCGAGTTCGCGCGCCTGACGTTCCACGCCGCGTCACGCGCGCTGGCGCCCTTCTTCGCCGCGCACGACGTGTTCGTGGACGCCACGCTGGCCTTCCCGCCGCCGCGGATCGGCGAATGGGCGCTCGCGCCGCTGCTGCAGTGGGCTATCCGCAGTTTCTCCGGCGTGCTGCCGCGAACCGTGATGCGCCGCGCACTGGATCATTTCGCCGCCGACGGGCTGGAGCGCACCGCGAACACGATGCTGTTCAACATGAGCGGACAGCCGGCGATGAGCGTGCCGCTGCACGTGAACGCCGAGGGCCTGCCGATCGGGGTGCAGTGCGTGGGAGGCTTCGGCGACGAGGCGATGCTGTTTCGCCTCGCCGCACAGCTCGAGCAGGCCGCACCGTGGATCGAGCGCATGCCGGCCGAGCCCGCGGCGCACTGAGAGGTTCACCTGGTTGGGATCGAAGCCGACCAGCGGCTCGAGCAGCGCCCACATCAGCTGGCTCGACGAGGGCATGAGCAGCGCCGGCGCGAGGCAGCCGGCCAGCAGCAGGCACAGTGCGACGACTGGCAGCCGTGAATACTTGCGCGGCACGGAGCGCTGTTTCATTGGCGCCATCCGCCGGAAAGTGCCGGCAGCACTTCATTCTCGAAGAGCCGCAGCATCTTCCACGCCTCGGCGGGCGCGATGCCGCCGAGCAGCGGGTTCAGCAGCAGCACGCCGTCGGGGCCGAGCGTGTCGGCGAGCGCGAGCAGTTGCGGCGGCGACAGCACCTGGTAGGCACGGTTGCCGCGCAACGATGCCGGATCCGTGCGCCCCCGGTACGGGCCCTTCGCCTCGCCGAAACCCTCGCGCGTGAACGCGCCGTATTCCTCGATCTGGCTCAGCACGTGCGGCTCCAGCATGCTCCACGCCGCGTCGGCATCGTGGGCGATCCACAGGAAGGTCGGGCCGCGCTGCTGGCCGACGAGGTGCTGCCGGCGCTGCCACTCAGGCAGTGGGTGGTGAGCTTTCCCCTTCGCACTGCGATTCCTGTTCGCCGCGCACCCCGAGGCGCTCGCCAAGGCGTTGGAGGTGATCTACCGGCTGATCGGCACGCACCTCGCACACAAGGCCGGGTTCACACGCAAGGAAGTGGCCACCGGTGCGGTGACGCTGGTGCAGCGCTTGTACCGCATCGTGGTGGGGCCGCAGGCCGGGCGCAAGGCACTGGTGCTGCGCACGATCAGGCCGCTCGCGGGCGAGGAGCCGGAGCTGATCGAGCGGGTCCTCGCGCATGTGAGAGGGAAGGCGGAGGCAAGCACGGGCTCACTCGGCCCACCGTCGACAGGGGCGCCGGTGAGTGCGTGAGCGGCCCCAGGGAAGGCGGGCGAATCGGGAGCAGAGAGGCTGCGATCAGGGATCGGCAGGGAGCCGTATTGCGCGCAGGTGATGTGCGCAGGGATCCGGGGGAACGTTCGGGCTGCGAAGGGCGCTGCACATTCCCGAAATGAAGAGACAGGCGGGGCAAATGTGGGGTTAGATCCCCGTCCGAGGCCCTGAGGCAGGGGCCGGCAGGGCTGGTCTCG
>JAKJFB010000705.1 GCA_022705125.1 Pseudomonadota bacterium | reverse complement strand
GGACAACCCGGGGTTTCTCGCCGAGCTGAAGAGCCCGCGCGGTTCACTGATCGCCTGGGACGTGGCGAACGCGAAAATCGCCTGGCAGGTGCCGCAGCCGATGCCCCTGAACGGCGGCACGCTGAGCACCGCGGGCAACCTGGTGTTTCACGGCACCGCCGACGGACGGCTGGTGGCCTACGCGGCCGACAGCAGCAAGCAACTGTGGGAAGGCCACACCTTCGGTGGCGTGCAGTCCGGCCCGGTCAGCTACGCGGTGGACGGGCGCCAGTACATCGCCACCGGTATCGGCTGGGGCGGCGGTCACGGCGCGGTGATGCCCGATGCAGGCAAGCTGGCCGGACTGACGAATGCCTCGCGCATCGCGGTGTACACGCTGGACGGCAAGGCGGCGCTGGAGCCGCCCGCGCCATTCACCGGCACGATCGATGCGCCGGCGCTGAACGCCACGCCGGAGCAGATCCAGCGCGGCGCGCAACTGTACATGGTGCATTGCGGCTACTGCCACGCCTCGGGCAGCGGCGGCGTGCCGGACCTCAGCTACATGAGCCCTCAGGCGCACGACGAGTTCATGGCGATCGTGCGCGGCGGCCTGCGCCTGCAAAAGGGCATGCCGGCGTTCACCGAGCAGTTGACGGACGAGGAGGCGCAGGCGGTACATGCCTTCCTGATCGCGCAGGCGCAGCGCGCGAAAGCCGGGCCGTAGGTCCGCATTCATGCGGACATTTCCCGGGCGGACATCGTCCGGCTGAAGCCGGACCTACGGGAGCGGGAGATCGCGCGCGGCGATCAGGGCCAGCTTGCCTTCGCGGCTCAGGCGCTTGATCGCCGCCTCGCGACGGCAGGCGCTGGAACGCGTGTGGCCGTCTTCCACGAACACCACGGACCTGGGCTTCGCGCTGCGGAAGTAGCGCGCGCCGCGGCGTCCCCCGGCGTGCTCGCGAAAGCGTCGCTGCACGTCGGTGCTGACGCCGGTGTAGAGCGTGCCCGTGGTGCTCTCGATGATGTAGACCGACCAGTGCAAGGCTCAGCCGCCGCAGGGGAAGGAGCGCTTCAGGGCCTCGGGCACCAGGCTGCCGGCATCGAGGTGGCGACGCGAGGGGTTGCTGCCGAGGTACATCTTCACCGCGTCGGCGAGCTGTCCCTTGGTGACGTTGTCGGGGATGCACAGCGTGTTCTTCGGCAGCTGGCCGTTCTGCTGCATGGCCTCGATGGTATCGACGATGCCGGTGATGTAGCCGCCACAGTAGCCGCGGTTGAAGTAGTTCTCCGAGCCGCAGTCCTCGTAGAGGCGGTTGCCGGAGTCGAAACCCGCGTGCGCGGCGAAGGGCATCAGGACGAGGAGGGCGGCGAGCGGAAGGCGCATGGTGACTCCGGTGGTCGGTTGGGATCGGGCGCTACTCTAGTGCAGGAGCGCGGGGCTCGCCAATGCGCCGGGGACCGTTTCAGGCCGGCGTGGCGGCGAGCAGCAGCGCGCCGGCCGCGACCGTGGCGACCAGCAGCAGCGCATAGCCCGCGCTCACAAAGCCGGCGCGCGCGGCCAGCGCCCACCAGCGTCCGCCGAAGACGTGGCGAAAGGCGAACAGCAGCCACAGCGGCAGCAGCAGCGCCAGCTTGCCCCCGATGGC
>JAKJFB010000704.1 GCA_022705125.1 Pseudomonadota bacterium | reverse complement strand
CCCGCAGGCCCGACTCGGTACGCATGACACCTCCAGAACACGGGACGGCAGATAGGCGGCAATCCGCCGATCGTCAACGGCATGTGAAGATCAACCTATGGTGATATTGCCGTCCGGTTAATGCGTGCCCGGCGTCGCGCGTCCCGGCATGGCATATTCCTCCAGCGTCGCGAGCGGCACGAGGTCGAGCACCGAGACGTGGGTGCTCGCCAGCACCACCTTCGGCGCGACCCCGGCCTGCAGCGCCTCGACCCAGCGCAGCGCACAGAGGCACCAGCGGTCGCCAGGCCGCAGCCCTGCGAAGCCGTATTCCGGCCGGGGCGTCGAGAGGTCGTTGCCCCGGGACATCGAGAAGGCGAGGAACTCCGCCGTCACCCGCACGCAGACCGTATGCCGCCCGCGGTCCTGCGGCCCGGTGTTGCAGCAGCCGTCCCGGAAGAAGCCGGTCAACGGATCGAACGAGCAGGGCTTCAGCGGCCCGCCGAGCACGTTGACGCTCGATTCCATCGCTTCCTGCATGGGATCAGTACCCCGTCAGTTCCATGTACCCGGTCCCGGCATGGCTGCCCCGGAGCCGGATCGGGCCTTCCCAGTAGGCAAAGCCCGTCCCCATCCAACTCTGCGCGTTCAACGGTTCGGTGTCCACGGCCAGCCCATGCGCCGGGATGGCGAGGTGCCAGCCGACCGGCAGCCGCCGTCCGGCCACCTCGGTGAAGGTGACAGGCTCCGCGACGATCTCGTCCGGGCGCAGCGGCTCCGGACTCCCGTCCGGCGTGATCCAGGTCCCGGCGAGGAAGGCGCTGTCCGCTTCGCGCAGGCGGTAGAGCATGACCTTCCCGCCGCCATCGAGGTGCAGTGCGAACCAGTCCCAGCCGGACTGCTGCCTGTCGAGTGGCTGGCTGGACCATTCCCTGTCGAGCCAGGCCTCGCCCGTCACCGGGATGTCCCGCCCGTCCAGCGTCAGCGTCCCCTCCACGGTGTAGAACGGCTGGCTGTAGTAATAGGACGCCTGTCCGCGTTCCGACTTCAGGCTGAAGCCGCGGTCTCCCTGCGGCACCGGCGGCCGGTCGGCGTGGAGGCGCAGGTCATAGGAGAAGCCCTCGCCGCTCGCCTCCACGGCGAGGGTCGCCATCGCGTCCCCTGGGGCGTCGGGCGGCGCCGCGAGGCTCCAGTTGTCGATGAAGGCGCGGAAGGGCTCTGCCTCCACACCGGCCTGCCCGACGCCGCCGCGCGCGAAGGTCTCGGCAAAGCGGTGCGTCGCTGCCGAGGTGACGGCGGCATGCGCCATCCAGATCTGCGGCGTGCCCCAGCCTGACTGCGGCCCGCCCGGCGCCAGCGCCTGCCGGAACAGCGTCCACTGCGCGCCATAGGGGGTGCCGTCCGGCGCGCGCAGCGTCGCGGTCACATACCACCACTCGATGCGGAAGTCCGGATGCGGCCCGTGATCGCGCGGGAAGGCGAGCGCTGCCGGCGCCGTGACCGGGGCAAAGCCGTCGCCGCCCTGCTCCAGCCCTGCGTAGCCCTGCGCATGGGCGGGGAGGGGCAGGAGCAACACAAGTGTCGCTAGACAGGCGGCCCGCAGGCGCTCAAGCGTCGGCGGTTGCGCTCGGCTCGTTCGGCGCCTCGATAG
>JAKJFB010000703.1 GCA_022705125.1 Pseudomonadota bacterium | reverse complement strand
GCGACCATCGCCGAGCGCCTGCTGCACCACGAGATCGACCTGGGTCTGGTCGAGGGCCAGGTGGTGGATGCCGAGCTGCACGTCGAGCCCTGGGTCGAGGACGAGCTCGTGGTGTTCTGCGCGCCGGGGCATGCGCTCGCCGCACGCGGTCGCGCGAGCGTGGCCGAGCTCGCCGGCCAGCCGTGGATCCTGCGCGAGCGTGGTTCGGGCACGCGCGAGACCTTCGATCGCGCGTTGCGGCATCACCCGGGCGGGGTCGTGCCGCGGCTGGAGCTCGAGCATACCGAGGCCATCAAGCGCGCGGTGGAGAGCGGCCTGGGCTTGGGTTGCCTGTCGCGGCTGGCGCTGCGCGATGCGTTCCGGCGCGGCAGCCTGGTGGCGGTGGAGGTGCCCGAGCTCGACCTGCGCCGGCGCTTCAGCTTCGTCTGGCATCGCGGAAAATATCACGGTGCCGCGCTGCGCCGCTTCGTCGAGGATTGCCGTGCCTTCACCGCCGGCGCCCGCCGCAGCGACGAGATCCCGCTGCCGCCGGTGGCTTGAATTCGTCGCGGTGTCTCGTTCGGCACTGCGATCGCGACTTGCGTCGCTCCCACAATGTGCGACGCTGTCATCGCGACTTGCGTCGCTCCCACAATCCGCAGCGCTGATATCGCGACTGGCGTCGCTCCCACAATGTGCGCAGCGCTTCCGCAGCCCGTTCTGTAGGAGCGACGCCAGTCGCGATATCAGCGCCTCAGGCCGCGCCGCGGCGGCGGAAGTCGCGCAGGCGGAAGCCCAGGGCGAACAGGGTGGCGAAGTAGGCCACCGCGCCGCCGAGCACGATCAGGGCCAGGCGCAGGCCGCGCTCGAGACCGCCGATCCCGGTCCACAGGCTTGCCGGCCCGCTCGCGAACCAGAGCGCGGCACCCATGACGCCCAGTGCCGCCAGCAGCTTGAGCGCGAACGCCCCCCAGCCCGGCTGCGGAATGTACACCGCACGCTTGCGCAGACCACGGTAGAGCAGGGCGGCGTTGAGGCAGGACGCCAGGCCGATCGACAGCGCCAGGCCGGCGTGGCGCAGCGGGATTACGAAGGCGAGGTTCATCAGCTGCGTCGCGGCCAGGGTCAGGATGGCGATCTTCACCGGTGTGCGGATGTCCTGGCGGGCGTAGAAGCCCGGTGCGAGCACCTTCACCAGGATCAGCCCGGTCAGGCCCACGCTGTAGGCGACCAGCGCGCTGCGCGTCTGCATCACGTCGGCGGGGGTGAAGGCGCCGTAGTTGAACAGCGTCGCCACCAGCGGCACCGCCAGCAGCGCCAGGCCGAGCGCGGCGGGCAGGGTCAGCATCAGGGTCAGGCGCAGGCCCCAGTCGAGCAGCGAGGAGAACTCCTCCGCCTTGTCGTCGGCGTGCAGCTTGGAGAGGCTGGGGAGCAGGATGGTGCCGAGCGCCACGCCGAGCAGGCCGGCGGGAAATTCCATCAGGCGGTCCGCGTAATACAGCCAGGACACGCTGCCGCTCTCCAGGAAGGAGGCGAAGATGGTATTGATCAGCAGCGAGATCTGGCTCACCGACACGCCCAGGATCGCCGGCGCCATCAGCTTCATGACGCGGCGCACGCCGGGGTCGGAAAGGTCGAGGTCGAAGCGCGGC
>JAKJFB010000702.1 GCA_022705125.1 Pseudomonadota bacterium | reverse complement strand
CTTGGTCGCCAGGGTGTCGAAATTGAACGGTCGCAGCACCAAGGTGGCGGGAAGCTCCTTCAGCACATCCACGAAGACCAGGATCGCGGCGGTCAGCAACGTACCGCGCATGATCGGCAGATGCACTTGCAGCAGCGTCGCACCCGGCCGGCGCCCCAGCGAACGCGCGGCGAAATCCATGCTGTAGGTGATCTTGCCCAGGCTCGCCTCGACCGCGTTGAAGCTGATGGTGAGAAAGCGAGTCAGATAGGCGTAGAGCACGGCGACCAGCGATCCGGTGAACAGCAATCCGATGCTGGGCCCAAGATTCTGCTTCGCCCAATGCGATATCGCATGATCAAAGGCCGCGAGCGGCAGCAGCACGCCGATGGCGAGCACCGCGCCCGGCACCGCGTAGCCGGCGCTGGCGACGCGCACGGCCACGCGCGTCGCTGGCGTCGGATGCAGCCGCAGCGCATAGGCGAGCAGGATGGCGACGCCGACCACCAGCGCGGCGCCGATCCCGGCCAGCAGGAAGGAATTGCGCAGCAGGCCGACAAAGAGCGCCGTCGCCCAGTATTCCGGATTGCTCACCGCCCAATGCAGCAGCATCAGCGCCGGCAGCGCGAAGCCGAGCGTTACCGGCAAGGCACAGCCGATGACGGCGCCGAGTGCACGCCAGCCGCGCAGCCGGTAGCGCGGCAGCGGCCGGTAGCGCGACGTCGTATGCGCGTAGGAGCGCCGCCCCCGCGACCAGCGCTCCAGCGCCAGCAGCGCGAAGACGAAGAGCAGCAGGATGGCCGCGATCTGCGATGCGGCCACGGCATCGCCCATGCCGCGCCAGACGCGGAAGATGCCGGTCGCCAGCGTGTTGACGCCGAAATACTGCACCGTGCCGAAATCGTTCAGCGCCTCCATCAGCGCGAGGGCGACGCCGGCGACGATCGCCGGCCGCGCCAGCGGCAGCGCCACGCGGAGGAATCCTTTCAGCGGCGAGCAGCCCAGCGTCCGGCTCACTTCCAGCACGCAGGCCGACTGCTCCAGGAACGCCGCGCGCGCCAGCAGATAGACATAGGGATAGAGCACCAGCACCAGCATCAGCACGGCGCCGGGCAGCGAGCGGATCTCCGGCATCCAGCGCATGCCTTGCGGATCGCCGACCAGGTCACGCAGCGAGGTCTGCACCGGCCCGGCATAGTCGAGCAGCCCGGTATAGGCGTAGGCGATGACATAGGCCGGAAAGGCCATCGGCAGCAGCATGGCCCAGATGAAGAAGCGCCGGCCCGGAAAGCGGCAGAGCGTGGTGAACCAGGCGGCCGGCACGCCAACGATCAGGCAGCCGACGGCAACGCCGACCATGATCAGCAGCGAGTTGACCACGTAGTCCGACAGCACCGTCGTCGCCAGATGCTCCCAGATCTCGGTGCGGGGCCGCAGCGCATTCACCAGCACGGCCAGAACCGGCGCGGCGATCAGCGCCGCCATCGCACAGGCGGCGAGCGTCCAGCGCGACGGCCAGGCGATGCGGCGCGGCGCTCTGGCGTTACGGGGCGATATGCCGGGCGATGGCGTGGTCAGGGTCAATGGCTCGGTCCCGATCGCCGCCCGGCATTCCGGGCGGGCCCACCGGGCAACTCGCCGCGGCGCGCCCAGA
>JAKJFB010000701.1 GCA_022705125.1 Pseudomonadota bacterium | reverse complement strand
GGGCCCGCTATGCGCAGTGGCATCTGGCCCTGAACCTGTGGGTCGGGCTTCAGCCCGCCGGTGCCACGCGCAGCATATCGATGTGCGTGATGCCGTCCTCGTCGTAGGGATCACCCACGGCGACGAATCCGAACGAGCCGTAGAAATGTGCGAGGTGCGCCTGCGCGGCGATGCGGATCGGCACGCTGCCGAATTGCTCCGCCACGCGCGACAGTCCGCGCAGCATGAGCTCGCGCCCCAGCCCCTGGTCGCGGAACGGCGCCGTCGTCAGCACGCGGCCGATGGAATGCTCGGCAAAGCGCGCACCGGGCAGCAGCACGCGCAGGTACGCCGCGACTTCGCCTTCGCGGCCCCGGCCGATCAGGTGCCAGCCCGCGGGGTCGCGTCCGTCGGCATCGCGATAGGCGCAGCGCTGCTCGACCACGAAGACTTCCTCGCGTGCGGCCACGATCGCGTAAAGCGTGCTCGTGTCGAGCCCGGCGAAGTGCAACCATTCCCATCGGATCATCCGCGTCGTCTCCCGGTCAGGGCGCGGGCGGCAGGCTGCGCAGCAAAAAGTCGCGCACATTGCCGCCCATGAGCTTCACGATGCGGCGCTCGTCCACCCCGCGCGCGAGCAGCGCGGCGGTGATCGCGGACATGCCGGCGGCATCGATGGTGGTGGTCACGGCACCGTCGAAATCCGAACCGAGCGCAACCGCGTCCTCGCCGAGCAGGGCCACCGCGGCATCGAGCGCCGCGGCGATCCCCGCCGGACTCGCGTCGCAGATCGCCTCGGCCCAGAAGCCGATCCCGATGAGCCCGCCGCGCGCCGCGATGCGTTGCATCAGCGCATCGGGAATGTTGCGCGGGCCCGGGCAATGGCCGTAGGTGCCGGTGTGGCTGACAAGCAGCGGCGCGTCGGTCGCGGCCAGCACGTCCTCGACTACCGCGGGCGAGGAATGCGCGACGTCGATCACGATCCCGCGGCGCAGCATCTCGGCGAGCGCCGCTCGCCCGAACTCGCTGAGTCCCGCGCGGGAGGTGCCATGCAGCGAACCGCCCAGCGCGTTGTCGAAGAAGTGCTGCAGGCCCATGATGCGAAAGCCCGCCTCGTGAAGGCGGCCGATGTTTTCCAGCTTCCCGTCGAGCGCATGGGATCCCTCGGTGCCGAGCACCGCGCCGACGGTAGTCGCCCCCGAGCCGCGTTGCGCAATCAGCGATTCCAGGTCGCCGCGGGTCCGGATCACGCGCAGCCCACCCTGCGATCGGGCAACGAAGCCCTCGAGCCGCTCGGCCTGGTACAGCGCACGCTCGGTGAGCGAGTCCCACGTGCGCGGTGGCCAGCGCTGCACCAGCGCCAGCAGCGTGATGTCGTCACGCGCATCGGCTGCATTGCTCTCGTAGTTCAGGCCGTGCGGCGAGCGGGTCACCGTGGTCAACACCTGCAGCGCCACGTTGCCCTCGACGAGTCGCGGCAGGTCCACATGGCCGCGATTGCCGCGTTGCAGGAAATCGCGCGCCCACATCAGGCTGTCGGCGTGCAGGTCGGCCACGAAAAGCGATGCGTGCAAGGCCGTCGCACGCGCATCGGCAACTACCGTCACCGGCTCGACGCGATTGAGGTTGCGCTCGATCCGGGCGGGCGCGAATGCCAGCACCGAGACGAC
>JAKJFB010000700.1 GCA_022705125.1 Pseudomonadota bacterium | reverse complement strand
CACCTGGCTGGCCGCGGTGGCCGGCGAAACGGTGGCGGACCGGCAACTGGCGCGCTTCCGCGCAGATCCCGGCAACCACGGGAGGGCCTGCGACACCGGACTGTGGCGCTGGTCGCGACACCCGAACTACTTCTTCGAATGGCTGCACTGGTGGACTTATCCGCTGCTCGCGCTCGGCAGCGAGGCCTTCTGGCCGACGCTGGCCGGACCGCTGCTGATGTACGCGACGCTGCACTACGCCACCGGCATCCCGCACACCGAACGCCAGGCGCTCGCGCACCGCGGCGCCGATTACGCCGCCTACCAGCGCGAGGTGCCGGAATTCTTCCCCCGTCCGCCGCGCCCTCCCGAAAGAGGTGCCTGAGACCGGTCACGCGCAGATGCCCCGGGTTCCGCCGCTCCACGGCGCCTCTTCCATGGGGGGCGCGGCGGCTGGAAAGCGAGGCGCTGCTGCGTGCCCGGCCCGGCGACCGTCGCCCCGTCCCCGTCCCCGTCCGTGCCCGCAGGAGATGTTCCGATGAAAGCCGTCCTCGCCCTCGATCCCCTGCTGCCGCTGCGCAGTGCCGCGGCCGGTGTCGGCCAGCGTTTCGATGCCCTCGCGATCGAACTGGCCGAGCGCGGCTGGCTGCCCGATGCCGTGCTGCGCGCCGGCATCCGCCGGCTGCTCGCCGCGCGGCTCGACAGCGAGGCGCGCCGCGTCGCGCAGCGCACGGCCTGGATCGAATCCCTGCACGCCGGCCCGATCGCGCTCGCGACCGACGCCGCCAACCGCCAGCACTACGAGGTGCCGGCGGCCTTCTTCGAACACGTGATGGGCCGGCACCTGAAGTACTCCTGCGGCTTCTGGCCCGAGGGCGTGCACACGCTCGACGAGGCCGAGGCGGCGATGCTGGCCCTGACCTGCGAGCGCGCCGCGCTCGCCGATGGTCAGGACATCCTCGAACTCGGCTGCGGCTGGGGCTCGCTGACGCTGTGGATGGCCGAGCACTACCCGCACGCACGCATCACGGCGGTGTCGAACTCGCGCACGCAGCGGCGCTACATCCAGTCGCGCCTGCGTGCAAGAGGCCTGCGCAACGTGCAGCTCATCACGGCCGACATGAACGACTTCGCCAGCGGGCCCTCCCTGAACGGGGCGTTCGATCGCGTCGTGTCGGTCGAGATGTTCGAGCACATGCACAACTGGCCGGCGTTGCTCGCGTGCGTGAAGGGCTGGCTGCGCGCCGAAGGACGATTGTTCCTGCACGTCTTTTGCCATCGACGCTACAGTTATCCGTTCGTGGACGAAGGCAGTGACGACTGGATGGCACGACATTTCTTCACCGGCGGCCTGATGCCGGGCGCGGATCTGCCGATGCGCTTCCAGGACGACCTGCAACTGGCCCGTCACTGGTGGATCGACGGGCGTCACTACCAGGCGACCTGCGAGGCCTGGCTCGCCGGCCAGGACCGCCGGCGCGACGAAATCCTGCGGCTGTTTGCCGCCGACGGTGATCCGGCCGAAGCCCCCCGGCAGTTCCGGCGCTGGCGCCTGTTCTTTCTGGCGTGCAGCGAACTGTTCGGTTACCGGGAGGGCAGTGAATGGGGTGTCGGTCACTACCTGTACACCCGCTGAGCCTGCGGCCATGGATGTCCGGCATCCGAGACAAGCCGTCAT
>JAKJFB010000006.1:276-27561 GCA_022705125.1 Pseudomonadota bacterium | reverse complement strand
CCCTGCCGGTGCTCCCGCGGCTGCTGGGGCAGTTCGGCGCGGCCGCGGCCGTGATGGCCTGCGCGCTGGCGGTGGCCGGCATCGGGCCCGGGGGCGCGGGGTTGCTGCTCCTGCCGCCGGGGCTGCTCGCGCTGGTCTGGCTGAACAACGCCTTCAATTTCATGGACGGGATCGACGGTCTCGCCGCGTCCCAGGCCGTGTTCATGGCCGGGGCGGCGGCGTGGCTGGTCGCGTTCGGCGCCGGTGCGGACGACTCGGTGCTGCTGCTCGGCGGCATCGCCGGGGCGGCATCGGGCTTCCTGGCGTTGAACTGGCCGCCGGCGCGCATCTTCATGGGCGACACCGGCAGCCAGCCGCTGGGCCTGCTGCTCGGTGGCGCCGCGGCGGTGACGGTGGCGCGCGGCGAGCTCTCGCTGGCCGTGTGGGCAATCCTGTGGGCCGCCTTCCTCGCCGACGCCACGCTGACCCTGCTGCACCGGGCATGGCGGCGCCAACCGCTGCTGCAGGCGCACCGCGATCACGCCTACCAGCGGCTGGCGCGGCGCCGCGGCGCGCACCGCCCGGTGACGCTGGGCTGCATCGCGCTGAACCTGTGCTGGCTGCTGCCGCTGGCATGGCTTGCGCACCGGATGCCCCGTTTGGGCCTGGTTTGCGTGCTGATCGCCTACGTTCCGGTCTGCCTGGGCGTGCTTGCGGTGCTGCTGCGCGATGGGCGCGAGTCCCCCGCGGCATCGTCCGGACGTCCAGTGAAATAGTGGGCACGATTGAGGGCGTCGCTTCGCGCCATGCCGGTGCCCATTTGCGTTAGCATTCCCGGTGCCGTCGAGAACAAGAGGCACGGGTGGGGCGTGGCGAGAGAAGCGCGATGAATCTGTTGTTCCGCATGTTGCGCGAAGCCGCTCGGGCCAGCAGCGCGTTCATCACGCTGCTGTATGAACGCTTCGTCGTGCTCCCGCACAACGTGAAGCAGGCACTGCTGCTGCTGGTCGACCTGGTGTCCATCCCGGTGGCCCTGTTCATCGCGACCACGCTGCGCTACGGCACGCTGCAAGTGGAGATCGGCTCCAGTGAACTCCTGGTCTGTGCCGCCACGGTGCTGGTCTCCGCGGTGGTGTTCCTGCGCCTGGGACTCTACCGCGCGATCGTGCGGTTCATGGGCCACGAGGCCATCGTCGCCATCGTCAAGGGCGTCACCATCTCGGCACTGTTGCTGGCGCTGTTCACGCTGCTGACGCGCGCCGAGGTGCCGCGCTCGCTGCCGATGATCTACTGGTGCCTCATGCTTATCTGCGTGGGCGGCTCGCGCCTGGTGCTGCGTTCCTGGTACCGGCATCGCCGCGAGCGCAGCGCGCGTCGCATTGCCATCTATGGTGCCGGTTCGGCGGGCCGTCAGCTGCTGACCGCGCTGCTGCACGGCGAGCAGTTCGACCCGGTGCTGTTCATCGACGACAACCCTGCGCTGCGTGGCCGGGTGATCAACGACGTGCCGGTGATCGGGCTCGACCAGCTGCCCGCGAAGATCCGGCACTCCGGGATCGCCGAGATATTCCTCGCCATGGCATCGATCGGCGCCGATCGCAGGCGCGAGATCACCCAGGCACTCACCGAGCTCGCCGTGCACGTGCGCACGATCCCGCGTTTCGAGGATCTCGTGCGCGGGCGCGCGGACATCAGCGAGGTGCAGGAGATCACGCTAGAGGACCTGCTCGGTCGCGAGCCGGTGCCGCCGCGCCCCGACCTGCTGGCCGTCTGCATCGCCGGCAAACGGGTGATGGTCACCGGCGCCGGCGGCTCGATCGGTTCCGAGCTGTGCCGCCAGATCCTCGCCGAATCGCCCGCTGAGCTGCTGCTCGTCGACGCCAGCGAGTTCGCGCTCTACAACATCGAGCGCGAGCTGCTCGATGTGGCCGCGCGCGGGGGGCTTGCCACGCGCATCGTCGCGCTGCTCGGTTCGGTGCAGGACCACGCGCGCATGCGCCTGCTGCTCGAGGGTTTCCAGGTCCAGACCGTCTATCACGCGGCGGCGTACAAGCACGTGCCGCTGGTCGAGCACAACGTCATCGAGGGCGTGCGCAACAACGTGATGGGCACGCTCACGGTGGCGCGCGCGGCGGCCGAGGCCAAGGTGCGCACCTTCGTGCTGGTCTCCACCGACAAGGCCGTGCGGCCGACCAACGTCATGGGCGCCAGCAAGCGCCTTGCCGAGATGGTGATGCAGTCGCTGGCCGCCGCGAACGCCGGCGGCACGCGCTACGTCATCGTGCGTTTCGGCAACGTGATCGGCAGTTCCGGCTCGGTGGTGCCGCTGTTCCAGGAGCAGATCGCCGCGGGCGGACCGGTCACGGTCACGCACGCCGAGGCCGAGCGCTATTTCATGACCATTCCGGAAGCCGCGCAGCTGGTGCTGCAGGCGAGCGCGATGGGCAGCGGGGGCGATGTGTTCGTGCTGGACATGGGCGCGCGGGTGCGCATCCACGACCTCGCCCGGCGCATGATCCACCTGGCCGGCAAGGAAGTGCGCGACGAGGCCAATCCGGGCGGGGACATCGAGATCCGCATCACCGGGCTGCGTCCCGGCGAGAAACTGCGCGAGGAACTGCTGTCCGAGGGCAGCGTCGGCGCCACCGGGCATCCGATGATCCTGCGCGCGGTCGAGGAATGCCTGCCGTGGGCCGAGCTCGAGCGCGTGCTCGAGGAGCTGAGCGAGGCCTGCGTCGACTATGATTGCAAGCGGGTGCGCGACATCTTCGCGCGCGTGGTGCGCGGTTTCGACGACCGCTACCCGTGCGCCGATGCGCTGGGCGAGCGGCTGAACGAGCGCGCGGCCGGACAGCGTCCGCGCCTGAAGATGCTGGCGCCGGTGAAGTCCGGCTGAGGGAGCTTGCCCTCGCGCGCGCTGGCGCGCCGGCCAATGAAATTGCTGCTGCCTGGAGGAAGGATTCCCGATGCGATACGTGGATGTGTTCAATGGCGATGCCGACGGCATCTGCGCGCTGCTGCAGCTGCAGCTGAGCAGCCCGCGCGACAGCGAGCTGGTCACCGGGGTCAAGCGCGACATCGACCTGCTGCGCCAGGTGCGGGCCGGCGCGGGCGACCGGATCACGGTGCTCGACGTCGCCATGGAGAAGAACCGCGCCGATCTCGACCGCCTGCTCGCGGCGGGCGCCAGCGTGTTCTACGTGGACCATCACATCCCGGGCGAGATCCCCGAACACGCGGGATTGCAGGCCATCATCAACACCGCGCCGGAGGTCTGCACCAGCCTGCTGGTGAATGGCCACCTGAAGGGCGCACACGCGCGCTGGGCGGTGGTCGGCGCCTTCGGCGACAACCTGGGCGAGAGCGCGCGGCGCCTGGCGACCCAGATCGGGCTGGACGGCGAGGCGCTCGCGGCGGCCGAGAACCTCGGCAACTACATCAACTACAACGGTTACGGCCCGAGCATCGAGGATCTGCACTTCGCGCCGGCCGAGCTGTTCCGGCGCCTGCGCCCCTACGCGGATCCGCTCGCCTTCATCGCCGGGGACCGCGAGACCTTCGGCAGGCTCGAGGAGGGCTTTCACGGCGATATGGGCATGGCGGCGGCCCTGAAACCGATGCACGAGTCCGCGAGCGCGGCGGTGTTCCTGCTGCCCGACGAGCCCTGGGCGCGGCGCGTGAGCGGCGTCTACAGCAATGACCTGGTGAACCTGCATCCGGCGCGCGCGCACGCGGTGCTCACCGAGATCGGCGGCGGCGATCTGCTGGTGAGCGTGCGCGCGCCGCTCGCCAACCGCACCGGCGCCGACGAGGTGTGCCGGCAGTTCGCCACCGGCGGCGGGCGCAAGGCGGCCGCGGGGATCAACCGGCTGGCGCGCGAGGATCTCGCACGCTTCATCGACGTGTTCTGCTCCTTCTACGCGGCGCACGCCGGGAGCTGAGGGGCGTGCCGACGGCATGGCCCGCCCACATGCCAGCGCCCGGCGCCATGCGGCGGCAGACGGTGTTGCGCCTGCTCATGCTGCTGTGGTGCGTAGCGCCCGAAGCGACGCGAGCCGAAGGGGAAATCCAGGTCGGCGCTCCGCGCTGCCAGCCTTCGCAGGGTTGCGAAACTGCCGAGGCGCAAGCGCCGGCGCAGCACTGGGTCGACACCTCGTACGCCTACGTGACCTCGCGCACCGATTCGCTGGCGGTGTGGCTGGATTCCTTCTTCGGCACGGTGACCTCGGACATGGAGTCCGCCGACTCGGTGTTGCGCTTGCGCACCGAGTACGAGTGGAACGAGGAGGACGGCGAGGACTACAAGGTGCGTCTGCGCGGCAAGGTCGATCTGCCGCGCCTTGACGAGCGCCTCAGCCTGGTCTTCTCCGAAGAGGGCGAGGAACGCGAGGAAGTGATTCCGAATTCGGCCGGCAACGACGACGACGTCGGCCTGCAGTTCCGGGTGCGCGAGCGGAGCAGATCGCGTCTGTGGTTCACGGTCGGCACCAATTCCTCGCTCGATTTCAAGTCGAGCGTGCGCTACCGCTACATCCAGCCCATCGGAGACGACTGGCGCGTGCAGTACACGCAGCGGTTCCACTTCAAGGAGGGTGACGGTTTTGGCACCACCACGCGTGGCGATCTCGACTACCTGATATCCCGCGATCGCATCGTGCGCTGGACCAACCAGGTGGAGTACGGCGAGGAGACCAACGGCGCGGAGTGGGGCACGCGGCTCAGCTACCAGTTGCGTCTCAGCGAGAAGGACGCCTTGAGCTACTTCGGCGCGGTCGCCGGGGAAACCGATCCCGAGAACCTGACCCAGAGCTACGCCCTCGGCGTGCGGTACCGGCGCAACTTCCTGCGGCCCTGGATCTTCTTCGAGATCGAGCCCTCCTACGCCTGGCGGCGCGAGTCGGTGGAGGAGTCGCGCAGCTCCCTCTGGCTGCTGACGCTGCGCCTGGAATTCCTCGAGGAGAGGTACAACCGCCGCGGGCACGACGAGGCGAACCGCCAAACCGTCGACTAGACTGACGGGGGTCAAAGCCGCCGCCGGGCCGGCTCGCATCGCCTGTGGTGCGGGAGGGGTCGGCAACGACCGTCGGACCGCCAGATGTCACAGTTGCACGCCGTTCCCACCGCTGTCACCGATCTCGAGATCGGCATGTTCGTCACCGCGCTCGATCGTCCGTGGATCGAGACCCCGTTCCTGGTCGAAGGCTTCTACGTCACCAGCCAGGCGGACATCGACGAAGTCGAGAAGCATTGCAAGTTCGTCTATGTCGATGTCTATCGCTGCCGGCTCGGGGCGGGCCGGCGCAACAGCCGCGTGGTGGGTGCGGCCGGTCAAAAGGGGGCGACGATACCGCTGCCGCAGGAGCCGGCGCTCGAGACGATCAAGTTCCGCCAGCGCAGCGCCACCGCCATCGCCGAGATGTTCCCGCACCGCAAGCTGAAGCCCTTCGAGGACACCAGTACCTTTGGCGGGGAGCTGGCGGTGGCCAGGCCGGTGTATGCCGAGGTGCTGCGCGCGTACCGGCAGATGATGGAGGCGTACCGCGCCGGGGGCAGGCTCGACGTCTCGGGCGTGCGCGAGGTCGTCAACCCGATGGTCGAGAGCGTGATCCGCAATCCCGACGCCTGTGTCTGGCTGGCGTGCAGCAAGGACGAGCAGAGCTACACCTGGGGCCATTCCGCCGGCGCCTCGGTGTGGGCCGTGGCGCTGGGGCGCCAGCTCGGGCTGCCGCGCGTGGACCTGCAGCGCCTCGCCATGGGCGCGCTGCTGCTGGACGTGGGCAAGCTGAAGGTTCCCGAGGCGCTGCTGCTCAAGCGCGAGCGCCTGACGCCGGGTGAGTTCCAGCTGATCAAGTCGCACGTGGAGTTCGGGCTGCAGATGCTGGAGGGAACCGGGATCCTCAGCCGCAGTGTCACCGACATGCTGGAGTTCCACCACGAACGGCACGGGGGACACGGTTATCCGCGCGGCATCGCCGGCAACGACATCCCGGTCTTCGGGCGCATCGCCGCGATCGTCGACTGCTACGACGCCATCACCAGCCGCCGTCCCTACGCACCACCGATGTCGCCGAGCCACGCGGTGAAACAGCTCTACGCCTGGCGCGACATCGATTTCGACGCCGAGCTGGTCGAGGAGTTCATCCAGGCCATCGGCATCTACCCGGCAGGCACGCTGGTCGAGCTCAGCAACGGCGAGGTGGGCGTGGCGACGGCGGGTTACCGCACGCGCCGCCTGCGCCCGCAGCTGCTGCTGGTGCTGGATCGCGACAAGAAACCCTACGCCTCGCCGCGCCCGCTCGACCTGCTCGCGGTCACGCACGACCAGGACGGCAAGCCGCTCGAGATCGCCACCAGCCTGGAGCCGGGCTCCTTCGGCGTGGATCCCGTCACCCTGGTCGTCTGAACCCGCTTTCGCGCCGTTGGCGCGTCGGCGCGCCCGAGCCACTCCCCGCAGCACTGTCCATTGCGCCCCTGGCGATTCCCGCGAGGGCTGCGGCGTCGTGATTGTGTCAGTTGCGTTACACGCACCGGGGCAGTTGCGGTTGCCTCGCCGTGCCGATGTCACGATTCTGTCACATGCCAACCCGAGAATGCCCCCGTCGTGGCAGCCATCGCCGGCAGCCTCGCCCTGGGCATCAAAGCTCACTCCCTCGCACACAGGGGAGCCCAGTCCATCACAGCAAGGAGACAGAGAATGCGTTTATCGAAAGCAGTTGTATGCGGAGGTTTGATTCTCGCGGGGGCCACCCAGGCCAATGCCGGCTCGGTCGATGCGAAGCTGCTCGACATGCTGAAGGCAAATGGTTCCATCACGGCGGCACAGCACGCCGAGTTGAGCGCTGACCTGGTGCGCGAGACACGCGAGGAGAAGCGCGCGGCCAAGGAAGTGGTCAAGGAGAAGGATTTCGTCGCATTCCGTCAGGCAGCCGGCTGGGCCGAGAGCACGAAGCTCACGGGTGATATGCGCGTGCGCCAGGAAACGATCGATGTCGACGGCGAGCCCGACTTCACCGGCAGCCGCAACAAGGACCGCCAGCGCATCCGTGCCCGTCTCGGTGCGTTCACCAAGATCAATCCCGAAGTGGAAACCGGCATCCAGGTCGCGAGCGGCAACGGCGCCGACCGTCGCTCGACCAACGAGAACATGGACAATTACTTCGACAAGAAGGCGGTGTGGCTGGACCTGGCCTACATCAACTACAACCCCGTGGCAGTGCCCGGCCTGAAGACCTTCGCGGGCAAGATGAAGCAGCCGTGGATGTCGATGGGCGACGTGATCTGGGACGGTGACATCAACCCCGAGGGCGTGGCGGCGGGCTACACGAAGAAGAACGGCACCACTACGTTCTTCGGCAGCGGCGGCTACTACGTGCTGAAGGATGCCGTGGACAGCGAAGGCTTCGAGATCGAGAACGACCTCGCGCTGTACCAGTTGCAGGGCGGCGTTGCGTTCGACGTGAGCGATTCGGCGCGCTGGACCCTCGGCGCCAGCGTCTACGACTTCAACAACGACAAGTACGGCTCGACCTCCTCGTTCCGTGCCAACGGCAACACCACCGACAAGTTCGGCCTGGGCGAAATCTTCACCCAGCTCGACGTGATCGGACTGCCGCTGCCGCTGTCACTGTACGGCCAGTACGTGCAGAACTACGAGGCGCGCGACATGGCCGCGACCACGATCGACGACAGCGACGAGGACACGGCGTACCTGTTCGGCCTGCGCACCAACATCGCGGGCGTGGCGTTCGACTACAACTACCGTGACGTGGATGCCAATGGCGTCGTGGGTGGCTTCACGGATTCCGATTTCGCCGTGGGTTACACGAACTCCAGCGGTCACAAGCTGAAGTTGAAGTACGACTTCATGAAAAACTTCTCGATCGGCGCGACCTATTTCATGGCCGAATCCGACGCCGTGAGCAGCCGGAAGCTGAAGGGCGTGGACGCGGACACCCTGCACGTCGATCTCGAAGCCAAGTTCTGATGCGCCCGGCGCCGTCCGCGCGAGCGGGCGGCGCCGGATTCGCGACTGCACGTTCCAAATACCAGTGGAGTACATGTGATGAAGAAGATTTCCGGATCCTTGAAGGCGGCCATCGGCGTCGCGGCGCTGTGCGGCGGTTTCCTGTCGCAGCAGGCCGGCGCGGCCAGCGTGATCGAGATCGACGGCTCCAGCACCGTCTACCCGATCACCGAGGCGGTGGCCGAGGAATACCAGGCTGCGGGCGGTGCGCGCGTGACGGTCGGCATCTCCGGCACGGGCGGCGGCTTCAAGCGCTTCTGCCGCGGCGAGACCGACATCTCGGACGCCTCGCGCCCGATCCTGAAGGAAGAGATGGTGCTCTGCGCGCAGGCCGGCATCAAGTATTTCGAGCTGCCGGTGGCCTATGACGCCATCACGGTCGTGGTCAGCAAGGACAACGATTTCGTCGACCACCTGACGGTCGAGGAATTGAAGAAGATGTGGGAGCCGGCCGCGGCGGGCAAGATCACCAGCTGGAAGCAGGTCCGTGACAGTTTCCCCGACGTGCCCCTGAAGCTCGCCGGCGCCGGTGCCGACTCGGGCACCTTCGACTACTTCACCGAGGCGGTCGTGGGTGTTGCCAAGTCTTCGCGCGGCGATTACCAGGCCAGCGAGGACGACAACGTCACCGTGCAGTTCGTCTCGCGCGACAAGGGCGCGCTCGGCTATTTCGGCCTGGCGTACTACGAGGAGAACAAGGACACGCTGCGCGCGGTGCCGATCGTGGCTCCCGGCGGTTCGACCGGCGTGGTGCCCTCGATCGCCACCGTGAACGACGGCACCTACACTCCGCTGTCGCGCCCGATCTTCATTTACGTGAAGGAGAAGTCGGTGCAGCGTCCGGAAGTGCGCAAGTTCGTGGAGTTCTACTTGAAGGAAGGCGGTGCGCTGACGCGTGAAGTGGGCTTCGTCGACCTGCCCGCGGCGGCCTATGAGTTGGCCCTCAAGAACTTCAACGAAGGCAAGCTCGGCAGCGGCTTCGGCGGCAAGTCGGAAGTCGGCCTGAAGGTCGAGGAGCTGCTGGCCCGCGAAGGCAAGCTCTGATCGGTTCCCCTGAGGAAGTTAGGGGTGGTGCGTGGCGCTCAGCCGCCACCACCCCGTTTTTTTCCGGGCATTCTCCGCTATCCATTTCCGACGGATCCATGCCATGACTCCTAACAGCGCCAAGCCAGCAGCGGCAGAGACATACCCTGGCAACCGCTTCGCGCACCGCCCGCTCCGGCATGTCAGCGAGCGGCTGATCGAGGGCGTGTTGTTTCTCGCCGCCTTCAGCGCTGTGGCGGTCACGGTAGCCATCGTATTCATCCTCGTGGCCGAGTCCGCGGCCTTCTTCGAGCACGTTCCGCTCATCGATTTCCTCACCGACACGCAGTGGACCATCATGTTCAGCGAGAAGCACTACGGCGTGGCGCCGTTGCTCGCGGGCACGCTGGTGACCACCACGGTCGGGCTGCTGCTGGCCGTGCCGGTGGGCACGATCACCGCGATCTACCTCAGCGAGTTCGCCGGGCCGCGCACGCGCGAGATCGTGAAACCCGTGCTGGAGCTGCTGGCCGGCATCCCGACCGTGGTCTACGGCTACTTCGCGCTGGTCATGGTCACGCCCGCGCTGCAGTACTTCATGCCGGACCTGCCCGGCTTCAACATGCTCGGGCCGGGCCTGGTGATCGGCATCATGATCATTCCCTACATCAGCTCCGTGGCCGAGGACGCGATGCGCGCGGTGCCGCTGCACATGCGCGAGGGTTCCTACGCGATGGGTGCCACGCGGCTGCAGACGGCGCTGCGCGTGGTGGTGCCCGCGGCGACCTCGGGCATCGTCGCGGCCTACATCCTCGGCATATCGCGCGCCATCGGCGAAACGATGGTGGTCGCGGTGGCGGCCGGGCAGCAGCCCAACTTCACCTGGGATCCGCGCGAACCCGGCGCCACGATCACCGCGTTCATCGTGCAGGTGGCGCTGGGTGACCTGCCGCACGGCAGCATCGAGTACCAGAGCATCTTTGCCGTCGGCCTGGTGCTGGTGCTGATGACGCTGTTCTTCAACGTGCTCGGCCACCTGGCACGCAAGCGCTTTCGCGAGGCCTACTGATGACACAGGACATGCAGCAGATCCGCCGCCTGGTTGCGCGCGGCAAGCAGTGGGACAAGGTGTTCGTGATCATCGGGCTGATATGCCTGATGATAGGCGTGCTGACGCTGGCGGTGCTGCTCGCCGGGCTCGTCCAGGACGGGGCGGGCCGACTGAACTGGGACTTCTTCACCAGCTTCCCCTCGCGGCGCGCCGAGAATGCCGGCATCCTCAGTGCCATCGTGGGGTCCAGCCTGGTGATGCTGCTGACCGCGATTACCGCGATCCCGCTGGGCGTCGCGGCGGGCGTCTATCTCGAGGAATACGCGCGGCGCAACTGGGTGACGGAGATCATCGAGATCAACGTGAACAACCTCGCGGGCGTGCCCTCGATCATCTACGGCCTGCTCGCGCTGGGGCTGTTCGTCTACGCGCTCGATTTCGGCCAGAGCATCCTCTCGGCCGGCCTGACGCTGGCGCTGCTGATCCTGCCGATCATCATCGTGGCGACGCGCGAGGCCATCCGCTCGATTCCCTCGAGCATCCGCGAGGGCGCCTACGCGCTGGGGGCCACGCGCTGGCAGATGGTGCGCGACCACATCATCCCGTATTCCACCGGCGGGATCCTGACCGGCGTGATCATCGGGCTGGCGCGCGCCATCGGCGAGACGGCACCGATCATCACGATCGGCGCGCTGACCTTCATCGCCTTCCTTCCCGAGCCGCCGATCAGCGCGCAGTTTCCCTTCGTATCCTTCGAGTGGCTGAAGTCGCCGTTCACGGTGATGCCGATCCAGATGTTCAACTGGATGTCGCGCCCCCAGGCCGCGTTCCAGGAAAACGCCGCGGCGGCCGGCGTGGTGCTGGTGGTGATGACGCTGGTGATGAACGGGGCCGCGATCTGGCTGCGCCTGCGCTACAGGAAACGCATCAAATGGTGAGCGAAATGAACGACGCGAGCATGAGCAGGAACATGAACATGACGGCGGGATCGCTTCCCCCGGGCGTGAGCACACCGGGGCAGAGCCTCAAGGCCGAGGCACGTGCGCTGGATTTTTACTACGGCGAGGTGCAGGCGCTGCGGAGCGTCACCATGCCGATCTGGGAACACAAGGTCACGGCGCTGATCGGTCCCTCGGGCTGCGGCAAGTCGACCTTCCTGCGCTGCTTCAACCGCATGCACGACCTCGGGGAGGTACGCAACCGTTATGGCGGCGAGATCGTGTTCCAGCCCGACGGAGTGAACATCCTGGCCAAGTCGGTGGACCCGATCGAGGTGCGCATGCGCATCGGGATGGTGTTCCAGAAGCCCAATCCCTTTCCGAAGTCCATCTTCGAAAACATTGCCTACGGGCTGCGGGTGCGCGGCGAGCGCAACCGGAGCGCGATGGCCGACAAGGTCGAGCAGGCGCTGAAGGATGCCTCGCTGTGGGAAGAGGTCAGCGACCGCCTGCAGGACCAGGCCTTCAACCTCTCGGGCGGGCAGCAGCAGCGATTGTGCATCGCGCGCGCGCTGGCCACGGCCCCCGAGCTGCTGCTGTTCGACGAGCCCACCTCGGCGCTCGATCCCAACGCCACCGCGAACATCGAGGACCTGATCAACCGCCTCAAGGACAAGGTCTCGATCCTGATCGTCACGCACAACATGCAGCAGGCCGCGCGCGTTTCCGACTATACCGCGTTCATGTACCTGGGCGAGCTGGTCGAGTTCGGCGACACCAACACGGTGTTCACCAACCCGAGGAGCAAGCAGACCGAAGACTACATCACCGGCCGCTTCGGCTGATCAGGGGAGGCTGGATCATGGTCATGGGCAAGGATGAAATCGGTCAGCACACGGTGCAGCAGTACAACGAGGACCTCGAGAACCTGCACCGGGGCGTGCTGGACATGGGGCAGCTGGTGCTGGCGCAACTCGACGACGGGATTGCCGCGCTGGAGGGCAACGACAAGGAGCTTGCCACGCGCGTGGTGCGCCGCGATGTGGAGGTCAACACGCTCGAGGTGCATCTCGACAAGGAATGCCAGCGCATCCTGGTGCGCCGCCAGCCCGCCGCCGGCGACCTGAGGCTGATATTCGCGGTCATCAAGACCGTGACGGACCTGGAGCGCATCGGTGACCAGGTCGGGCACGTGGCGCGCGCGGTTCTCGAATCCGACCTGAGCAGCCCCAACCGGCCGCATGCCGCGCTCGCGCACCTGGCGGGCATGGTACGCACGAACTGCGCCAGCGCCATGGATTCGTTTGCGCGCCTGGACGCGGCGATGGCGCTGGAGGTCGTGCAGGCCGACGTCGAGGTCAACCGCGAGTACCAGGGCAGCATGCGCCAGCTGCTGACCTACATCATGGAAGACCCGCGCATCACCTCCTCGGCGCTGCAGCTCGCGTGGACCGCGCGTGCGCTGGAGCGCATCGGGGATCACGCCAAGAACATCGCCGAGTACGTGATCTACATGGTCCACGGCGAAGACGTGCGCCACATCAGCGAAGAGGAGCGCCGCCAGCGCTTGGCGTCGGAAGCTCCATCGGTTTGAGGGCAGGGCGGCCCTGGTGCCGCCGGCGCTGCGCAGCGATGCGGCGAGGCGATCGGCCCCGCCGAGTTGTGCACAGATTCTGTGGATAAAACGGTGCAAAACTTGTCGGTGTCAGCCTCCGCAAGGCCATGCATGCGGGTCCGGATCGATCGATCAAAAAACGTACTAACAAGTAAAATCATATAAAACAATGTGTTGGATTGCATTCGTGAGATATCGCGCGCACTATGAACTGCAATATATTGTGCGCGCCGTATCGAGTGGCGCATGTTGATAAGGATCGTTGACGTAGCGCCCCCGCGACGGGAAGCCGGCGCCGTAGCGGGGCAGCTGAAGCGGTCGCGCCCGGTGTCAGCGCGTCCACAAATCGACACAGAAAAATTCAAATTTCCTTTTGACATCAAAGTTCAGATCTGTAAAATGCGCGTCTCGCCCAAGGGGGTGGTTAGCTCAGCTGGTAGAGCACCTGCCTTACAAGCAGGGGGTCAGCGGTTCGATCCCGTTACCACCCACCACGCGGCGAGCGAGTTCCAGGAGCGGTAGTTCAGTCGGTTAGAATACCGGCCTGTCACGCCGGGGGTCGCGGGTTCGAGTCCCGTCCGCTCCGCCATTACTCACGTCCAAGCCGCTGTCTTCAGCGGCTTTTTCGTTTCTGGTGTCAGCATACTTCCCAATTTGCGTGCCGACTTTAGTCGGAGACGGGAAGTACAGACTGGCAATACCCGGTATGCGCCCTCCGACGTCTACACTCGTCCCAATCTACTTGCGGGGTGAGGGGGGCGCCGGGGCCGTGGTCATCGCGCCGCGGCTGGTGAACGACGCAGACGCGGCGCGGCACAACTTCCGGCGGGGCGTGGCCGAACGCGCCGTGGTCAGCTGAGCGGCGGTCTCAGGAGGCCCCGTCCGCCCAGGCCAGCAAGCGCGCGAGAAAACGCTCGACGCCGCGATCGCAGGCGCGCTTGGCCGGATAGAACACGACCCCCATGACGCCGGCCGCGACCAGCGGGGGCGTTTCCCCGGGCAGACCCCGGCGCAGGAAATCGCCCAGCAGGGTCTCGATCGCGCCCAGCACGAAAAGGCTCAGCAGCAGCATGGACCCGTACACGGCCGTGCGCCGGAACAGCCGCGCGGCGTCGATCGGGCCGCGGTGCAGCAGTCCCGTCACGAACGACAACAGCAGGATCGGCAGCGGCGCGACCAGCAACCAGTCCTGGTATCGGCCGAGCCAGCAGAGCGCCGACTCGCCGGCCGGCGTGCACCCGGCGAGACGCCCGCCCCAGACCAGCAACTGCCAGGCCGCGGCCAGCGTTGCCGCCAGGACCCAGCCGCTCAGGAAGCACAGCGCCTGGCGCCGGCCGTCGGCGTCGAGCGCGCGCAGGTTGCGCGCTATCGTGGTCACGAGCACGATCATGCAGACCGCCAGCCACAGGTTCATCACCAGCAGCGCGCCGGGCACGGCTTCGATGCGCAGGGCCGTGGCCAGCGCGAGCAGGCCCGGTAAGGTGAACAGCAGGCCTGGCCGCGCCTCGGCAACGCGCCAGGCCGCCGCCAGCAGCAACAGCGCGGCGAGTGCGAGCTCGATGGGCAGGGCATCGACGGCCCGGGCCAGGCCGCTCCCCTCGTACAGCGTGAACAGCGTGGCCGACGCCAGCAGCCACGACGAGCCGGCGCGTGCCGGTGGCGGCGCGCGTCGCCACAGGAGCAGGCCCGCCACGGCGAGGGACAGCACCGTCGCGGTGATCGCGGCCGTGCGCGGGAGCGTCATCGCGACGCACGCGAACGACAGCTGGATGAGCGCCGCTTGCGCTGCGATGTGGGGCCGGGGCGACGCCGCGATACCGAGCACGCTGCGGACGAAGTGGATCGCCACGGCGCCCGCGAAGGTCCATCCGGCGATCCACAGCAGCCGCTCCAGCGCCGCCACCGCGTGGCCGGTGCCGCGCAGCAGCGCGACGTCCACCCCGTTGCGCTGCAACAGCACCACGGCCTGCAGGTAGCCGTCGAAGAGCGGGCTGCTCACCGCCGTGACCATCACGCCGTAGCCGCCCGCGAGCAGCGCGCAGAAGAGCGCGAGCCAGCGCGCGGGCGCGCTCTGCGGCAGCCTCCAGCTCAGCATCAGCGACAGCGCCCCGAGCAGGGTGACGAGCAGGAGGGTGAACCACACGGGCGGGCCGAAGGCGGTTGCCCAGTGCGTCGCGGCCAGTGCCGTCTCACGGTCCGCCCGGTAATCGGCGAGCCGGTAGAGGCCACCGACGCCCTGGATGAGCGCGAGCGTCGCCAGCAGCGCCGCCAGTGCGCGAAGTGTCAGCAGTCGCTTCGGTATATCCTCGATGTTCAGGCCCTCCTCGATGCTGCCGTTCCCTGCGGGGCGCCCCGGCAACCGCAACCCCCCTCCGCTCAGAGCGCGAGAGCCGCCGCGCGGCCGCTGTCGATGGCGCCCTGGATGTAGCCGATCTCGTCGCAGTCGCCGATGGTGCCGGCCGCGATGCCGCGCGCGCGCAGCGCATCCGCGAGCGAGGTGTCGGGCTGCGTGCCCAGCGCGATGATCACGGTGTCCGCCGCGATGCGCTCGGCGCCGTCCCTGGTGGCGCAATCGAGCCCGTTGGCGTCGATGGCCGTGACCGTGGTGCCGCGCAGCAGGCGCACCCCGTGTTCGCCCAGCGTGTGCAGCACGCGCCAGCGCCGCACCAGGGCGAGTTCCGCGCCGAGGTCGCGTCCCGGCTCGATCACGGTGAGCTCGCGGCCGCGCTCGGCCAGCAACTCCGCGACCTCCAGCCCCACCAGCCCGCCGCCGATGATCGCCACCCGCCTGCCGATCGGCATGTAGACGCGGCTCAGCGCGCGCATCCAGTCGAGATTGCGCGTGATGCCGGTGAGCTGCGCGGCGCCGACGGCCGCGCGCTGCAACAGGCCGAGCTTGCGCATGGCCTCCGCGTTGCCCCCGAGCAGCAGTCCGCGCAGCTCCTCGCCGTCGAGCACGTGCTTCAGTTCGCGTCCCGCGATGGGCGGGGCGATGCGCCGGGCGCCGGTGGCCACCAGCACCGCCTCGGGCTGCAGCGCGGCGATGGAATCCGCCGTGGCCGTGGTGCGCGTGCAGACGATCACGGGCAGGCGCGCCACGGCGTCCTCGAGGTGGCGCACGAGGCGTGCATTGGGTTCGTAGGCGAGCGCGGCGATGCGCGCGGTGCCGCCGAGCACGGGTTCGCGCTCGATCAGCGTCACCTCGTGGCCGCGCTGCGCCGCGACGCGCGCCGCCTCGAGTCCCGCGGGTCCGCCGCCGACCACGAGCACGCGCTTGCGCCGCTCGGCGGGCCCGATCAGGGCGTCCTGCGCCTCGCGCCCGGTCGATGCGTTCACCGCGCAACAGATATGGCGGTTCAGGAAGATCTGGCTGACGCAGACGTAGCAGTAGATGCAGGGACGGATCGCCAGCGGGTCGTTGGCGGCGAGCTTGTTCGGCAGCTCCGGGTCGGCGAGCAGCTTGCGTCCCATCGCGACCATGTCGAAGTGCCCCGCCGCGATGCCCCGTTCCGCGGCGTCGGCTTCGATGCGCCCGACCGCGATGACGGGCACGTCGACGGCGCGGCGGATCGCTCGGGCAAAGCCGAGGAAGGCGCCCGGTGCGTGCGGGATCGGTGCCTCGGTGAACGCGATGCCGCTGGTGGGGTTGCCGTAGGCGCTGACATCGATTGCATTGCAGCCGGCCTCTACCGCCAGGCGCGCGGTGATCACGGCGTCCTGCGCCGTGATGCCGTCGCTCACGCGGAATTCGTTGGCATCGAGGCGGCAGAGGATCGGAAAGTCCGGCCCCACCGTGGCGCGCACGGCGCGCAGCACCTCGACCAGCAGCCGTGCGCGCTTTTCCGCGCTGCCGCCGTAGGCGTCGTCGCGCCGGTTGTAGTGCGGCGACAGGAACGACGACAGCACGTAGCCGTGGCCGGCGTGGATCTCGACGCAGTCGAAGCCGGCGCGCACCGCGAGCGCGGCCGCCGCCGCGAACTGCCCGACCAGCCAGTCGATGTCCTGCTGCGTCATCACCTGGTACACCGGCTGCGAGGCGCCGCCGACGAAGCTGGCGATCTCGGCGCGGGTGAGGGCCTCGAACATGTCGCTCTTGTCGAAGTGCGGCACCGACGGCACCAGCAGCGGGCGGCCCTGCACGCGATCCTCGGTCGCGACCTTGCCGCAGTGGTTCAGCTGCACGCCGGCCATCGCGCCGTGGCGGTGCATGCGCCCGGTGAACGCCTGCAGTCCGGGAAGGTGCGCCTCATTGGAGATGCCCACCATGCGCGGCATGCTGGCGCCCGCGGGCCACGAGACCGAGGTGGTCTCGAGCATGACCAGTCCGGTGCCGCCGCGCGCACGCGCTTCGTAGTAGGCGAGCAGCGGTTCGCCGCAGCATCCGTCGGGCTCGCACAGCTCGGTGCCCATGGCGGCCAGCATGATGCGGTTGCGCACGCGCATGTTCCCTATGCGCAGTTCCGATGTGAGGCGTGGGTACATGGCGGACCTCCCGCGTGTCAGGCGCCGGCGCGCCGCCAGCACAGCCGATGTTCGCGCTTCACCGTGGTGCCGGGCAACAGGTCCTCGGCCGAGAGCACCAGGGAATCGCCGTCCAGCGTGGCCTTGCGCACCTGCGTGCTGCCCGGGAAGTCCGGGTTCAGCGAGTCGCTGACGTCGTGCAGCACGCAACCATCGCGGGTGCGGTAGCGACCCTGGTAGTGGAAGTAGCTGTCGAAGGCGGCGCACTTGCGTTCGGGCGGCACGTGGCGCGTGCTGGGGCTGTCGAAGCGCGGGCGCGCGGCGCGCGCGATACCCGCCGACATGTACCCCTGCGGGGTGTACAGCAGCAGGCCAGTGGCCTCTGCGCCGAAGGGAAGGCTGGGCGCGCGACCGTCCGAGTAGCGGATCTCCCAGCGCTCCAGCGCCCAGGCTCCGGGCAGGGCGCGGGCAAGAGTTTCGTCGTCCATTGGTCTACGCTTCCTGGGGCGGCATGTGGCGTGACCCTAGCAGGGGGGGGCCGCGGGCGGCAACCCGGGCGGCGGCTGTTAACATGCGGTGCGATCCAGCGACCGCGGGGTTCCCTCCCGCGGCGGCGACGATACGGGAGTCCGGATGAGCATTCACCAGAAATCCTCCGCGCAGACGCAGGAGGCCGTGATCTTCTTCGCCGGCGGGGAAATCCGCCGCGAGATGCTGTACCCGGAATTCGAGGCCTTGCTCGACTGCGTGGTGCCGATCCGCGATTTCGCCGGCAAGACCCTGGAGGCCGCCTATGTGCGCCTCGATGCGCGCCTCGCCCCGGTCACGGTGGTGCTGTTCCTGATTCCCTTCGACAGCGACGGCTTCCCGGAGCAGCACTGGGACGTGCCGCTGCGCATGCTGGCCGAGCGCGGTGTGCGCGGACCCGATCTCGGGGGCGGACCGGTGCGGCTGGTGACGCGCGGCCAGTGCCCGCTGCCCCAGTACGAGGATCAGCTCTGGGACATCCGCTTCGGCGCGGGCGGCAACACCCTGGCGCAGCTGCAGGAGCCGGCGCCAGCGGCGGCGCCCCCCGCGCAGGGCAGCGAGGCCTCCGACACGCTGCTGGCCCTGATGCAGCAGAGCAGCCAGCAGATGGCGCTGGCGCGCGAACAGCACCAGCGCGAGAGCATGGCGCTGCAGCAGCAGCTGGCCGTGCTGCAGCAGCATGCGCGGGCGCTCGAGGACGAGAAGCACGCGCTGCTGGCGCGCGCGGAACAGCAGGCCCGCACGCTGGAGGAGCAGCGCAGCGCTGCCGACAGCAGGACCCGCCAGCTGGCCGAGCAGGCGCGCCGCGAGATCGAGGCCGCGCGCCAGACCCTCGAGGGCGAGCGCGACGCCGCGCTGGCCGAGCGCGATGCGCGCATGCGCGAGGCGCTGGCGCGCCTGGAGCGCGAGCGCGAGACCCAGGAGGACCAGCTGCACAGCCTGCGCAGCGAGCTCACGGAGCTGCGCCGCGACAAGCTGCGGCTGATGGGCGAGGGCGCGGACAAGTTCTTCGCCCAGCTCAAGGAGAAGGGCGTCAAGCTGGTGGCCTTCCAGCCGGGCGCCGGGCACCTGACGATCCCGATGGAAGACCTCAATCGCTACCTCGAGGAAACCGAGGCCTTCGTGGCCGAGAAGTGCGGCGTGAGCCCCGAACACTACCGGCGCTGGCTGGCGCACTACAACAGCCCGCTTTGCCAGGGCACCGCGGGCAGCGGCGCGCCCTGCGCCAAGGCGCTGACCAAGCTGCTCAAGCCCGCGGAGTTCGTCGCCGGCATGCATGACCGCTGCGAGATCCACAAGCAGTTTCCGCGCACGCAGGCGGCAGCGGAAATGCCCGGTTGAGCCGGGACCGGCGTCACGATTTTCCCGGGCTGCCCGCCGTCGAGACGCTGCGCGATGCGCGGTACGCTGCGCGCGGCGTGACGCTCGACGTGCTGCGCCTCGATAGGCTGCACCCGCTGTGGGGCGGCAACAAGGTGTTCAAGCTGCTGCCGAACCTGCATCGGGCCGAGGCGCTGGGACTGCGGCGCGTGATCAGCTTCGGCGGCGCGTATTCGAACCACCTGCACGCGCTGGCGGCCTGGGGTGCCGAGCACGGGGTGCAGACCGTGGGCATCGTGCGCGGCGAAGCGCCACCGCGGCCCGGTCCCACGCTGCGCGAGCTGCACGAGCGGGGCATGCACATCCGCCACGTCTCGCGCGCCGATTACCGGCGCCGCCACGACCCGGCGTGGGTGGAGGAGGTGACGCGCGCGCTGATGCCGGCGCTGGTGATCCCCGAGGGCGGCGACAACGCCGAGGGCTTCGCGGGCTGCCGCGAGCTGGGGCGCTCGATTGCCGCGCTGGCGGGCGGGTGGGACGTGATCGCGCTGGCCTGCGGCACCGGCACCACGCTGGCGGGCGTCGTGGCCGGCAGCGGGGCCTTCGTGCTCGGCATCGCCGCGTTGCGCGATGCCGCCGGCATCACCGCCCGCGCCGCCGCCCACCTGGCCCCCACGGCTCCCCGCTTCCACGTCCTCGATCGCTTCGCCGGCCGCGGTTTCGCGCGCATCGACGCGCAGCTGGCCGCCTTCATGGCGCAGTTCACGCAGCGCAGCGGCGTGCCGCTCGATCCGGTCTACACGGGCAAGCTGTTCCTCGGCCTGCACACCCTGGTCGGCGAAGGCCGTTTCCCGCCCGGCACGCGGGTGCTGGCGCTGCACACCGGCGGGCTGCAGGGCGCGCGCGACGCATTGCGCGGGCGCATGCTGCCTGCGGCGCACGCCGTGCCGCTATAATCCGCGCGCTTTCATTGGAGCCAGCGAGCATGAGCCAATTCCGCAGCGTCGGACTCATGGGCCGGGTGGGCAGCGCCGCGGTGCTGGAGACCCTGCTGCACCTGCGCGAGCTGCTGCGCGCGCGCGGCCTGCGCGTGGTGGTGGAGCGCGAGGTGGCCGAGCACCTGGACCCGGCGCCCGGCGAGGTGCGCGGGCGCGAGGACATCGGGCGCGACACCGATCTGGTGATCGTGGTCGGCGGCGACGGCAGCCTGCTCGGCGCGGCGCGCTCGCTGGCGCCGCAGAACGCGCCGGTGCTCGGCGTCAACCGCGGCCGGCTCGGCTTCCTCACCGATATCTCGCCCCAGCAGCTGGAGGCGCAGCTCGACGAGGTCCTCGCCGGGCGCTACCTGATCGAATCGCGCTTCCTGCTCGACGTGGCGGTGACGCGCGGCGACGAGGTGCTGGCGCGCGGCGACGCGCTGAACGACGTGGTGCTGAACTCCGGCATCTCGGCGCGCATGATCGAGTTCGAGCTCTACATCGAGGAGCAGTTCGTCTACACCCAGCGTTCCGACGGGTTGATCGTCTCGACGCCCACGGGCAGCACGGCCTATTCGCTCTCGGGCGGCGGGCCGATCATGCACCCCGGGCTCGATGCCCTCGTGCTGGTGCCGATGTTCCCGCACACGCTGGGCAGCCGCCCGCTGGTGATCCACGGCAGCAGCAGCATCCGCATCGTGATCAACGAGTACAACGAGCTGCATCCGACCATCAGCTGCGACGGCCAGCTGAACATCACGGCCAGCCCCGGCGACATGATCCACGTGCACAAGAAGCCCGAGCACCTCAGGCTGCTGCACCCGCTGGACCACAACTTCTACGACATCTGCCGCGCCAAGCTCGGCTGGGGCAGCCGTCCCGATGGCGACGAATGAGACCGGCATGACGAGCGCGGCAGGCTGAATCGCGATGCCGGCATTCAAGGCCATCGAGACGCGCATCGGCGCCGAGCTGGCGCAGTTCAGCCGCTACCTGTGGGCGCAGCGCGTGGCGCACCGCATCTTCGACGCCCCCGATGGCACCCAGGTGCTGGTGGTGGCGCGCGAGCAGGATGTCGCGCCGGTGCGCGAGGCCTTCGCGCGCTGGCGCGCCGGCGAACTCAGCCTCGATGACGCCGCGCCGGCCCCGCGACCCGCGCCGGGCCGGATCGCGCGCGCCTGGCGCGCGCAGCCGGTCACGCTCGCCGGCATCCTGCTCAGCGTGCTGGGTGCGGCGATCGTGATGTTCGACACCCGGCTCGAGTGGCTGCGCTGGCTCGCGTTCACGGATTTCCGGGCGCTGCCCGGCGGGCGGCTCGACTTCGAGAGCGTGGCCACGACCTACGCGCGCGGCGAGTACTGGCGCCTGCTGACGCCGGTGTTCCTGCACTTCGGCGTGCTGCACCTGGCGTTCAACTCGCTGTGGCTGTGGGAACTGGGCCGGCGCATCGAGCGCGCGCGCGGACACCTCACGCTGCTCGCGCTGCTGGTGCTCACCGGGGCCGGCGGCAACATCGCGCAGTACCTCTTCGACGGCGGCGTGATGTTCGGCGGCATGTCGGGCGTGATCTACGGGCTGCTCGGCTACGCCTGGGTGTGGAACCGCGTCTCGGGCGCGCCCGGGCTGGTGCTGCCGCCGGGGCTCATGGCCGTGATGCTGGGCTGGCTGCTGCTGTGCATGAGCGGCCTGGTCGAGGCCATCGGCTTCGGCGCGATCGCCAACGCCGCGCACGGCGCGGGGCTCGCGCTCGGCGCGCTGCTCGGGTTGGGGGCGGCTTTGTTATACTCGCGGCCCCCCGATCCGCAGCCCTGAGCAGCCACTTCATCATGGATTTCAACGCCATCGTGGAAATGATCACCCCCGAGGTGCACGCGAGCCTGCGCCGCGCCGTCGAGATCGGCAAGTGGGCCGACGGTGTCGCACTCACGCGCGAGCAGCGCGAGCAGTGCCTGCAGGCCGTCATCGCCTGGGAGGCGCGCCACCTCGCGAGCGAGGCGCGCACCGGCTACATCGACCGCGGCGCCAAGGCCGAGGGCGAGCTCTGCGCCACGCACCCGCACGACGAGGAGCCCGCGGTGATCCGCATCGTGCGCGACAGCACGGGGCTCGGCTGATGCAGGAGCTCGGCAGCGGCGCGCTCGACAAGCTGCGCGCCGCGCTCACGGCGCCGGTCACCTACGCCATGCCGGTGGGCGAGAGCGAGGTGCCGCTGAACGAACACCTCGGACGGCGCCTGCGCATCGAGTTCCTCGGCCTGATCAGCTGCACGCACTGCGGCCGGCGCAGCAAGAAGAGCTTCGGCCAGGGCTACTGCTACCCGTGCTTCCAGAAGCTCGCGCGCTGCGACTCGTGCATCGTGAAGCCCGAGAACTGCCATTTCGCGCAGGGCACCTGCCGCGAGCCCGAGTGGGGCCAGCAGTTCTGCATGACCGAGCACATCGTCTACCTGGCGAATTCCTCCGGGCTGAAGGTCGGCATCACGCGCGCCTCGCAGGTGCCCACGCGCTGGATCGACCAGGGCGCGGTGCAGGCATTGCCCGTGCTGCGCGTGGCGACGCGCCACCAGTCGGGGCTGGCCGAGATCCTGTTCGGCGCCTCGGTGGCGGACAAGACCAACTGGCGCGCGATGCTGAAGGGACCGGCCGAGCCGCTCGACCTCGCCACCGAGGCTGCCGCGCTGCTCGCGCGTCACCGCAACGGGCTCGAGGACCTGCAGATCCGCTTCGGCCCCGACGCGATCCGCACCCTGGACGCCGCGACCGTGCCCATCGACTACCCCGTGCTCGAATACCCCCAGAAGCCGCAGTCGCTGAACCTCGACAAGACGCCGCTGATCGAGGGCGTGCTGCTCGGCATCAAGGGCCAGTACCTGATCCTCGATTGCGGCGTGCTGAACGTGCGCAATTTCACCGCCTACCACGTGCGCCTCGCCGCCGCCTGAGGCCGCGGCCAACCCGGAGTCATCTGCCATGAAAGACGCGCAGCCCCGCGCCATCCTGCTCAGCGAATACCGCGTGCCCGCCTTCCTCGTGAGCCACGTCGATCTGCACGTGACGCTCGGCGAGGAGACCACGCGCATCAGGAGCCGGCTCACGATCGCGCGCAACCCGGACGGCACGGAGCCGGGCGCGGCGCTGCGGCTGAACGGCCAGGCGCTCGCGCTGGTGTCGCTCGCGCTGGACGGCGCGCCGCTCGCCGCCGCGGACTACAGCTACGACGGCGAGGAACTGTGCATCGCCAGCGTGCCCGATCGCTTCGTGCTGCAGAGCGAGGTCGATCTGCGCCCGCAGGACAACACCGCGCTCGAGGGCCTGTACCGCTCGCGCAGCATGTTCTGCACCCAGTGCGAGCCGGAGGGTTTCCGCCGCATCACCTTCTTCCCCGACCGCCCCGACGTGCTCTCGCTCTACAGCACCACGATCGTCGCCGAGCGCGCGCGCTTCCCGGTGCTGCTGAGCAACGGCAACCGCGTCGATGGCGGCGAGCTGGAGGACGGGCGCCACTGGGTGCGCTGGGAAGACCCGTTCCCCAAGCCCTGCTACCTGTTCGCGCTGGTCGCGGGCGATCTCGCCTGCGTCGAGGACAGCTTCGTGACGCGGTCCGGACGCCGGGTGGCGCTGCGCATCTTCGTCGAGGCCAAGGATCTCGACAAATGCGATTTCGCGATGCGCTCGCTGCAGCAGGCGATGCGCTGGGACGAGGAGGTCTACGGGCGCGAGTACGATCTCGATGTCTTCATGATCGTGGCGGTCGATGACTTCAACATGGGCGCGATGGAAAACAAGGGGCTCAACATCTTCAACACCTCGGCGGTGCTGGCGAACCCGGAGATCACCACCGACGCCTCGTTCCTGCGCATCGCCGCGATCGTCGCCCACGAGTACTTCCACAACTGGTCGGGCAACCGCGTGACCTGCCGCGACTGGTTCCAGCTGAGCCTGAAGGAAGGCTTCACGGTGTTCCGCGACGCGGAGTTCTCCGCCGACACCGGATCGCGCGCGGTGCGGCGCATCGAGAACGTGAACCTGCTGCGCACCAGCCAGTTCGCCGAGGACGCCGGCCCGATGGCGCACCCGGTGCGCCCGGACTCCTACATCGAGATCAACAACTTCTACACGCTCACGGTCTACGAGAAGGGCGCCGAGGTGGTGCGCATGATCCGCGAGCTGATCGGCAGCGAGGCCTTCCGCCGCGGCTCGGACCTGTACTTCGCGCGCCACGACGGCCAGGCCGTGACCACGGAGGATTTCGTGCGCGCCATGGAAGAAGCGAGCGGTCGCGATCTCGCGCAGTTCCGCCGCTGGTACACGCAGGCCGGCACGCCGGTGCTGGCGGTGCGCGGGGACTACGACGCGGCGCGGCGCGTCTACCGCCTCACGGTGGCGCAGAGCTGCCCGGCCACGCCGGGGCAGCCGCGCAAGGAACCGTTCCACGTCCCGCTGCGCATGGGACTGGTGGGTGCTGCCGGCGACCTGCCGCTGCGCCTGGCCGGCGATGACAGCGCGCCCACCGAGCGCGTGCTCGAGCTGACGCAGCCCGAGCACAGCTTCGAGTTCCTCGACGTCGCCGAGCCTCCGATCCCCAGCCTGCTGCGCCAGTTCTCGGCCCCGGTGAAACTGCGCTTCGACTATTCGCGCGACGAGCTCGCGGCGCTGATGCAGCGCGACAGCGACGGCGTGGCGCGCTGGGACGCGGGACAGGGACTCGCGGTGCAGGTGCTGGAGGAGCAGATCGCGGCGCGGCGTGCCGGCGCCACGAAGCCGCTGGATCCGCGCCTCGCCGCGGCGATGCGCGTGCTGCTCGCCGACACCAGCTCGGACGCCGCGATGATCGCGCAGATGCTGGTGCTGCCCGGCGAGGCCTACCTCGCCGAGCTCGCCGAGACCATCGAGCCGCTGGCGATCCACCACGCGCGCATGGACGCGCGCCGCGCGCTGGCCGCCGAGCTGCGCCACGAGCTGCTGGCCTGCTACGAGCGCAACCGCTGCGACTCGGCCTACCGCGTCGAGGCCGAAGACGTCGCGCGGCGCAGCCTGAAGAACGCCTGCCTCGCCTACCTGCTGCTGCTCGACGATGCGCAGTGCCGCGAGCTCGCCCGCCGCCAGTACTACGCGCAGGACAACATGACCGACGTGCTGGCCGCGCTGACGGTCATCGTCAATAGCGACAGCGCCGCCGGGCGCGACGCGGCGCGCGAGCTGCTCGCCGATTTCCATACCCGCTGGCGCGACGAGGCGCTGGCGATGAACCTGTGGTTCCAGGTGCAGGCGCTGCGCCCAGGCGCCGGCACGCTGGACGACGTGAAACGCCTGCGCGAGCACGCGGACTTCGACGTGCGCAACCCGAACAAGGTGCGCGCGCTGCTCGGGGCTTTCGTGCATTCCAATCCCGGCGCCTTCCACCGCGCCGATCACGCGGGTTACCGCTTCCTCGGCGAGCAGGTCGCCGCGATCGATGCGATGAATCCGCAGGTGGCCTCGCGCCTGCTCACGCCGCTGACGCGCTGGCGCCGTTTCGAGCCCGTTTACGCCGAGGGCATGCGCGCCGCGCTGAAACAGCTGCTCGACCGGCCCGGCCTCTCGCGCGACAGCTTCGAGGTGGTGTCCAAGAGCCTGGCGTGATCGCTGCTCATTGCCGGTCCGACTCCGGCGCCGCCGTCCTGGGCTGGAGGTAGCGCGCGCGGTGGCTATCGCGCAGCCGAGACAGGTCGACGAGGATGAGCCCGTCGACACAGTTGCCGAAATCGGGATCGATACCGAAATCGAGGAAGGCGGCACCACCCGCGGTTACCGCGTCGGTGTACTGCTTGAACAGCATCGGCACCTGCAGGCCGCTCGCCTGCAGGGTTGCGCGCAGCAGCGCGAAATCCGCCTCGTAGTCGTCCCCGCAAAATCCGGAGCCCGGCGCGAGCAGCGCCGGCGCGCGGAAAGGACGACGCGCGCGCGCCAGCGGCCCGGGAGCCGGGAAGTAGTGGCGGTAGAAACTCACCAGCAGCTCGCGGGCGAAGGGCGGGTAGTTGGCGCTGATGCTGACCGGCCCGAACAGGTAGCGCGTGCCGGGGCGCCTGCGCAGGTAGGCGCCGATGCCGTACCACAGGTAGTCCAGTCCGCGGCGTCCCCAGTAGCGCGGCTGCACGAAGCTGCGTCCCAGCTCGACGGCCTCGGGCCAGATCGCCTCCATTGCCGGCGTGAACTCGAACAGCGAATGGGTGTACAGCCCGGCGCCGCCGCGCGCGGCAATGGTGCGGCCGGCGTGCGCCAGCCGGTAGGCTCCCACGATCTCGAGATCATTGTCGTCCCACAGCACGATGTGCTCGTAGTGCGGATCGAAGCGATCCACGTCGCGGCGCTCGCCACTGCCCTCACCGACGGCACGGAACGCGATCTCGCGCAGGCGACCGATCTCGCGCAGCACCACCGAGCCGGTCTCGTGACGGCAGAGTCCGATGCGCTTGCCGTCGCGCGTCGCACCGAGCGCCTCGGCACCGCGCATCTCGAGACGCAGCAGCTGGCGGCTCTCGGGATGCGCGATCGCCTTTGCAGCGGGCGGGAACAGCGGTTTGCGCTGGGGCCTGGCGAGCGCGTAGACCTGGTTGCGAAAGCGCGCCGCGAGGCGCTCGTCGTCACTCGCCGCGGCCTGGTACTGCGCCGGGGAGACCGCGTGCCCGATACGCACGGCCACGCTGTTGCTCGCGTGACGGAACATTTCGCGGATCAGAAGCAGCGTCGACAGCGGCTTCGCCAGCATTGACACGCTGTAGAAAAACGGCGAGTTGCGCCCGTCGACGAGCACCGGGACGATGTCGGCGCGCGCGCGTCGCGCCATGCGCAGGAAGCCGCTGCGCCATACGCCGTCGCGCACTCCCCGGGGGCTGAGCCGCGAGACTTCGCCGGCGGGAAATATCACCAGCGCGCCGCCGCCACCCAGGTGCGCCTCGATGCGGCGGATATTGTCGCGCGCGGTGCGCCCGTTCATCGCATCGACCGGCAGCAGCAGCGGGTGCAGCGGTTCGATGGCCATCAGCAGCTCGTTGGCGACGGCCTTCACGTCGGGCCTGATCTCGCTCACCAGCCTGAGCAGCGCCAGTCCGTCCAGGCTGCCGATCGGGTGATTCGCCACGATGACCAGCGGGCCCGCGGCAGGGATGCGCTCGCGCTCGTTGCTGCGCACGGCATAGCTGAAGTCGAAGTACTCCAGCACCTGGTCCACGAAGTCGAGGCCCCGCAGGTGCGGATAGTCCTGCGCGAACTGGCGAAAACGGCTCTCGTGGAACAGCAGGCGCAGGATCGCGAGCACGGGCGAGCGCAGCCAGCGATGCTGTCGGGCGAAACCGGGATAGCGCGCGCAGACGACGTCTTCAACGGTGAACA